>NZ_QUJX01000017.1:0-93904 GCF_003480785.1 Ruminococcus sp. AM26-12LB
CGCTGCATATTTCCTACCGGGTCTTTTCCGATCTCCAGCTTATAAGAGCATTTTCCTTTGACCGTCAGTTCAAACGCATTGGAGAACATATTGTAGGAAGCGGATAACGTAAACCCATGATATTCTCCGACCTTTCCGCCGGTGCTGACGGTTTTTAATCCTGCACAAGCAGCGATCAACGCTTCGCCTGCTTCTTTCTTATCTTCATAAAGGACATTCCCTACCGTCATGACAAACGTGTCATTGTCCTGTAAATCCACGCTTTTTACTACCTGGGAATCTATCTGCATCCCGGCAATCCGCTCTTTCAATGCACTGATCTGTACCGGGAAATTCTTTGCAATATCGGATTCCAGACGATAAATCTGACTGGTGTGGTTTGCCTTTAGAAGTTTCAGCTTACTCACCTGCACATCCAGATCCATTTTTTCCTTAATGTACGGATTACCTGTAGCAAGAGCCTTAATCTCGGCATAGGACAGTGCCGTATCATCCACATCTTCACAAGCTCTGACCGGGGATTTACTGGTCATGATCTGGCTGATGAACTTCTGCTTATTCTCCAAAATCTGCCACATATACGCATCAAAAGTGTTCTCCGTCACATACCGGAATATCTTTACTTTGTCATTCTGGTTTCCCTGTCTTAAGATACGTCCTTCCTGCTGCTCCAGATCAGACGGTTTCCATGGACAGTCAAGGTGATGGAGAGCAATCAGTCTGTCCTGTACGTTGGTACCTGCACCGAGTTTTGGAGTGGAACCCATCAGGATTCTCACCTGTCCAGCCCGTACCTTTGCAAACAGTTCCGCTTTCTTTGCCTCCGTGTTGTATTCATGGATAAAAGCAATCTCTTCTTTCGGGATTCCCCTGGCAACCAGTTTGTTTCGGACATCATCATATACATTGAAAGTCCCATCCCCTTTTGGAGTAGACAAGTCACAGAAGATCAGCTGTGTTGTCCGGTCTGCTTTTCCCTCGTCCCATACCTGAAAAGCATTTTCCACACAGGTATTGACCTTGCTTTTTTCTGCATCCGGAAGGAGTTCATTTAATAGCCTCTGATCCAATGCACATTTTCTTCCGTCATTGGTAATCTTGAGCATGTTGTCCACCGTTGGATTCACAAGACCGGCTCTTACTTCTTCCGCACGTTCCGAAAAGGCACTGACCATTTCCTGCTGTTCTTCACTTGGTTTTAAGACTTCATTGATAAACTCTGCTTCCGGTACAGGAAGATTCAGCATATCCGATGTCTGAATATCCGCAGCTTCCTTAAAAATGGAGATCAGCTCTGGAAGATTAAAAAAACGGGCAAACCGTGTTTTCGCACGATAGCCCGTTCCTTCCGGTGATAATTCGATTGCGGTTACTGTCTCCCCAAACGTTGCCGCCCAGGAATCAAAGTGTCCCATACCCATACGCATGAGTGTGTCATACTGAAGATAACGCATGATAGTGTAAAGCTCGGTCATACTATTTGATACAGGAGTACCTGTAGCAAAGGTGATTCCTCTGCCGCCTGTCAGTTCATCCATATACCGGCATTTCATAAACATATCCGAACTTTTCTGTGCATCCGTCTGTGAGATACCCGCCACATTCCGCATTTTTGTATACAAAAAAAGGTTCTTAAAACTATGGCTCTCATCCACAAACAGCCGGTCTACACCCAACTGCTCAAAAGTTACTACATCATCCTTTCTAGTCTGGTCATTGAGTTTCTTCATCCTCGCCTGCAGACTCTTCTTTGTTTTTTCCAACTGCTTGATGGTATAATTCTGCCCTGCCTGATGTGCCGCTTCTTCAATGGAAAACGTAATATCTGCGATCTGATCTTCCAGCATGGCAATCTGCCGTTCTCTTGAAAGAGGGATTTTCTCAAACTGCGTATGGCCGATGATCACGGCATCATAATCCCCTGTCGCAATACGGGAACAGAACCGTTTTCGGTTTGCCGGCTCAAAGTCTTTCTTCGTTGCCACCAGGATATTTGCTCCCGGATAGAGACGTAGGAAATCACTGCCCCACTGCTCGGTCAGATGGTTTGGCACAACATAAAGATTCTTTTGTGAGAGTCCCAGCCGTTTTGATTCCATACCGGCTGCGATCATCTGGAACGTCTTTCCTGCTCCTACGCAATGAGCCAGTAACGTATTATTTCCATACAGCACATGAGCCACTGCGTTTTTCTGATGCGGCATCAAGGTGATCTCCGGGTTCATGCCGACAAACTGAATATGGCTTCCATCATATTCCCGTGGACGGATGCTGTTAAATCGTTCATTATAAATCTTACAGAGATCTTCCCGTCGGTGCAGGTCTTTAAATATCCACTCTTTAAATTCCTCTTTGATCAGCTCCTGCTTCTGCTGTGCCAGCATTGTTTCCTTCCGGTTTAATTCCCGGTGTTCCCCCTCGGCATCCTGTACCGTGTCATAAATCTTGGTATCTCTAAGGTTTAAGGCATCTTCCAAAAGACGGTAGGCATTGGCTCTCTGTGTTCCATAAGTGGAAGTGACAAGGGCATTTCCGTAGCTGTCCACATTCTTTCCCATAACATTCCATTGTCCGGTCACTTCGGCATACTGGACTTTGACCTTGCTCCCTACATAATATCTTGGTGTATGGAATGTCTCTGCCATGAACTGTGTGATATAGTTCTCTGAAATCCAGGTTGCTCCAAGTCTTGCCTCAATCTCTGACGCATCCAGATCTTTTGGCTGTACCTGCTCTAAATACTGCACATTCACCTGATATTCTGGGTGATCTTCTGCAAACTGTTTGGCGATCTGCAGTTTCTCTCTTACATTTCCAGAAAGATATTCGTCCGATGGCTCCCATTTTTCACTAATCGGATTCTTAAAGATTACCCCCGCCAGTTCTTCGGTAAGCTTCTCTTCTGTTTTCCCGGAAAGCTGTGCCATATAGGAAAGGTCAACGCCTGCCCTCTCACCGATAGAAACCGCAAGTGCTTCACTGGCAGTATCTACAGAAGTTACCGTTTCTGCCCTGCGGATTGTCCTTTTGGTAAAAATATCCGCTTTTCGTTTCAGTTCTCCCTTATCATCCAGAAATTCCAGAGAAGTCAAAAGACAATAGCTGCTGTCCTGGCTGAATGCCCGCTTATTGGCATTGCTGCTGATAAGACCATATTTTGCTGTAAAGGCATCATATTCTTCATTGAGTTTTTCCTGCAGCTTTGTGATCTGTTCAGCGCTTCCCTCTTCCATTTGACACTGGATCAGTTCATTCGTAACATCACGGATCTTCACCATCCCTTTGACACGTTCCGCTGTCATTGCCGGAAGCTCTATGCGGTTCATCACAGAATTTTCCCGGTAATAGACTTCATCATTCACTACGGTAAAACTGAAATTCTTTACCTCCGGGTCTGCCGGGATAGAGACAACATCCTCCTCCAGCTCTGTATCCGAAAGTTCCAGTTCCGTGATCGTGCCATGGATATTCTGGACGGCTTCTTTTAACTGTTCTTCTAAGGTAATTCCTTCTTTTGGTTTTACGGTCACTTCCTGCTTTCCATACTGGGTACTTTCTGTAGTAAACTCACCAAGCACCATTTCCGGATGCTCTGCAAAATAAGCATTGACTGAATAGCCTTCCGGTGTTTCCTTTAAATTTAACCATTCCGGTTCCTCAATGGATGCCCTGTCCCTTTTCTGGAAAAACAGAATATCAGAAACAACGCTGGTATTGGCATTTCTCTGGAACGCATTATTCGGTAATCGGATGGCTCCAAGCAGTTCTGCCCGGTTTGCGATATACTGTCTCACTGCCGGATTCTGCTTATCCATCGTTCCACTGGAAGTTACCACTGCAACTACGCCGCCCGGACGCACCAGATCAAGGGATTTTGCAATAAAATAATCATGGATCATAAAATGATGCCGGTCATATCTGCGGTCACTGACCTGATACGCCCCAAATGGAACATTGCCTATCACACAGTCGAAAAAGCTGTCCGGATAACTGGTTTCCTCAAATCCCTGTACTGCAATCTTATTTTTCTGGTAAAGCTGTTTTGCGATCCTGCCCGAAACCGGGTCAAGTTCCACACCATACATATTGGCTTTGCCCATACTCTCCGGGATCAGTCCCATAAAGTTACCGACACCACAGGACGGTTCCAAAATATTTCCCTGTTTCAGTCCCATATTTTCCAGTACTTCATACATACTTCGGATCACGGTCGGGGACGTATAAAAAGCGTTTAAGGTCGATGCCCTTGCTGCACTGTATTCTTCTGATGATAAGGTATTCTTTAATTCCAGATACTCATTCGCCCAGCTGCTGTTACTCTCCTCAAATGCCTGTGGGATGCCACCCCATCCAACATAACGGGATAAGATTTCCTGTTCTTCGGGTGTTGCCAGACGTTCTTCTTTCTCCAAAGTCTGTAACAAATGGATGGCT
This sequence comes from Ruminococcus sp. AM26-12LB, assembly GCF_003480785.1. Lineage (NCBI taxonomy): Bacteria > Bacillati > Bacillota > Clostridia > Eubacteriales > Oscillospiraceae > Ruminococcus > Ruminococcus sp. AM26-12LB. Next base: position 4,435 of record NZ_QUJX01000017.1, read on the forward strand.
TCCATATTTGTTTTATACTTTGCCTTCGGACCGCCTGCACCAAGGTCATTATCCTGGATACGGAAGTTGTGTGGTTCTAACACAGCTTTTTCCTGTTCCTGACTTTCCGGAATATCTTCTTTGGCAGTAACCTCTTCCTCTTCTATTTCCTCTACATCTGACATATCTACTACGGTCGGTTCTGTTACCGACTTAGTATCTAAGAAATCAAACATGGTCATCTGATGACCAGACGGCCCCGCAAAGGATGGTTCTGCTTCCGGTGTTGGGAATATTGTGTAAGTCCCCTCTACATACTGATGAAGTTCCGAAAGAAGTTCTGTTTTCTGCTGATAGTTTGTCCCATATGCTTCAAAATCCAATGGCAGAGCTGCCAATGCCGCATCCATCTTCTGTAACAGTTCCTCTGTCTGCTCTGTTCCTTCCAACACTGCCATCAATTCTGCTCTCGACACATCCCCAAAAAAGTCATTGGTAAATGGTCTGTCTATTCCTTCCGGAAGACGAGCATAAAAACTAAGTATCTTATTCGCCATCTGTTCCCGTTCATACTCCGACATATGGACATAATCTTCTGCCTGCAGGAACTGGTCATTCTTTATCAGATAGGATATTCTATTGGCAACTTTCTTCCAAGATAATGAAATTGAAGTATATGGACTATTATCATCACCTCTTGCAAGAAGCAGTCCTTTCCTATCATAATTTACATAAAACTCATCTACATCAGGCAGTGCATGAATCCTTTTATTGGTTCCATACTTTTCTTTAATAAAATCCGTTCTGGATTTTTCATTTTCATTTAACAAATAAAAAGAATAAGTTTTGAGCCTATCTTTTGAATAAGGGCCACCCCTTGCGAGAAAAGCATCTATCTCATCCTGGGTAATGAACATCTGATGTTCTTTCCATGCAAACCCATCTCTTGCCTGATAAGGGATGACCTCCGCAGCAAACTTCTGAAACTGCTTTGAGATATTTATCGGATTATAGTGATGGAAACGCATAAGAGAGCTGTCCATTTCATAGGCTTCTGCCAGTGCATCCAGTCTCTCATTCAGTTCCGAAAGCCACTGGGGATCTTCTATTTTTTCTTCTAAATAATCCGTGATCTCTGGATAAATACTGCGAAGATGTGGTAAGTCCTCTTCGTCAAAGACAATCTCCGCTACTCCTTCTGCCATATCCCCTTTCATATAGGCAAGAGCCTGGGCGTGTTCTTTTACTGCATTACTTCTTGCCGCATCCAATACAGACTGTGGTGCATATTCACCCTGGTCTAAAAGCTGATGGATACGTCCGCTGACATCCTCCCATGATAAAAATGCCTTATCTAAGATATGGTCTGTAACCGTATGCCCCACTGCGATCTGCATCCCAGTTTCATCAAACCAGACTGAATATTCATTTCCATCAATCTGAAAGCCTTTTCCACCTTTACGGTATTCACGCTTTACAAACTCCGTATATTCCTCCGGTGTCTGTTCGCTCATGAAATTATAGATGATCCGGAGCTGGCTGGCTTTCCGGTTTCCTCCTGTCCGTAAGATCTCATCAACAACTTCCTCTGGAATCGGGATTTCTCCGGCATAAAGGGCAGCTGCCCTTTCCTCGATCTGCCGTCTTTGTTCATTTGCGGTTGGATATTCGGGCAAAGATAAAGCAGAGGCGATCTCTTCCTCTGCTTTACTCAATCCATCTTCTCTTGTATCTTCGACTAACTGTATACCAATTCCGTCAAGATGCTCTCTTCCGCTGTTGCCATCAGTGCGTTCATGTGTGCTGTCCATGCCATCGGATCTGCTTCCTTGTCCGGTGCCGGATTCTTCTCCAGTAATTTCTCCATCTGGCTGTCCATTCTCTCCTGTGCTGCTTTCTCGATCTGTTCCAGATGGCTGTTCAGCTTCCCGGTCAGGAACAGGCTCTGATAAAGGCTGTTCTTGTGTTCCTTCAGAAATGTCCTCCGCAGCATCCCGTATTTCCCGATCGTCACTTCTTCCTCTTCGACGGTCAGATTCGGAAACAGGTAATCTCCCTTGCGATGATATGTCAGTTCCATAATCGGTTCCTCCTTCATTTTCAATATTTTCTTCTTTTTTCGTTTCTGCATCCCGGTTTTTAGTTTCACGCATTAACGTGGTAAAGTTATTATAATTCCTTTCCTTTGAAATTTCAACCTCTTTTCTCGCTTCTTCCAGAGAAATTTTATGTACAATTCTTCCAATATCGATCAGAATACTCTCACTGAGCTGACTCACTGCATTTCCAAGGAATGTAAGGGCAGACAGATGGTTGTAATCTGTGATGTGCATGAAATCCTCTTCTTCCAGAAGTTCCATTGGCTCAATCCCACATCGTCTGGAAAGCATATAGTAAACACTGTCTGTTACCAGCTGGCGGAAATCACTGCGGATCGTCACCTCATCCAAATCTTCCAGATAAGTATTTTCTACTGCATATTCCAATCCATCCAGATATTCTTCCAGATTGTCACTGACCATCTCCCTTGCGACCGCCATCAATGCGTCCTGCAAGGTTGCCGTATCCTTTTCTTCCAGACCATAGACCTCTTCCAGATGCGTAAGGATCTCTTCTCTCTGGTGTTCCTGCATCTGCCACAGATACGGGCTTCTGCCTCCGGCTACCATGTGGGTGTCCGAAATATCAAACACATAACGAAGTTTGGTGTTCTGCCAGGTTTCATCAAACAGGGCAATTCCTCTTGCACCACGATTTACCCAGCGTAACATCTTTTCATTCCATAGTTCCAGTGATGCACAGGCTGTTGCGTCTGGACGCTGTGCATGGATCAGAAGCTGGTCTGAAAAAGAATACCGATATAACCTTGATGCTGTGTCCATATAATCCATCCAATCCCCTGGCGAACTGCTCACTGATACGGCATGTTCCTGTATCAAGTTTCGGATGTCCTGTAGTTTAGACATTTAACTTCCCTCCTGTCAATAAAAAACAGCCTACTCTTTTTAGAATTGGCTGCATAAAATGTACTTTACTTTTCGGAGAGAAAATGCTATATTCTAATTGAAAAGAGTAACCGCCCACAAGGTGGATGCTCCTGGATTAGGTTTTAATTTATTTTGCTCTCAAAGAGAGCTGCCTATCCTGTTGGCAGACAGGGTAGGCTATTTTTTTCGCTTGTTGTCCCTATTATCCAAATAGGCAAGCAAAGCAATCAGAAACGTACCGCCTAAGAACAATAAGCTCAAGACTTCGTATGTATCCATTCGCTCCACCTCCCTTCTTCTGTATCCCTTAACGGGATCTGAAAATCCAGGAGGTTTTTACCAACCCTGTACACGGTTACTCCAGTAATATTCTAACAGGTAACTCTCCGCAAAGCAATTCCTTTTTACTTCATACGGTTTTATATTCTGTTTTTCTCTTATCCTCTGGCCAATGCAGTTTCCATTCCAGATATTCCTCTTCTGTGATTCTTCCATCGCCCAGTTTCTGCTTTTTCCCCATCCATTCCTGCAGATAAGACATTGTTTTTTTATCCCTCATTGTGATTCCAACTGTTTCACTTTCTGAATCATTTAGCAGGAACAGATGAAAAAGCCCTCTATTTTCTTCATCCATCCAGAATAAAGTTTCCATTAATTCGTCCATTGTCGCAATTCCAGGACTTAAAAAATTTCGGACATCAACTTCCAATATTTCTGCTATCCGGATAAGCGTTTCCTGCTTCGGTGTACGCTGTCCACTTTCATATTGGGCGATTCTCACATCCGCACTACTTTCCCCATATCCTAATCTGCGTCCCAATTCCTTTTGAGTTATGTTGCGAAACATACGGATTTTTCTTATTCTTGCTCCTAATTTCAATTTCTTCTCCTTTTCAAAATGGGGCTGTGCAGTAACCACAGCCCCAGAACACTATTTATATTATCATTTGCGTTTTCTCTTAACTGTCACTACAGTTCCCAGACATCCTGCTGATACTGCAAGTGCCAGCACAAAAATAGCAATATTTGTATTATCTCCTGTTTTTGGTGAATTGGATACAGAAGTCGCATCAGAACCATGGGAACCAGGAGTGCTGACTCCCTGGTTTTCTGATGTTTCCGGAGTGTCTTTTTCCGGAGCTTTCTTATTTGTCAGATCCAGAGTATATTCAATCACAGGAGTACGGTCATTGACATATTCAAACTGAATCTTATGCTCGGTTTCATCAAGCTGATAGCCATCCAGTGTTTTTGTTTCTTTCAGGATATATGTGATTGCTTTTTTATACTGCCCATTCTTAAAAGTCGCAATCGGATAATTCTTTGATTCTGCATGACCAGCACTGTCTGTTACCAGAGTTTCCAGAACTTTACCTTTGCTGTCACAAAGGGCAAATTCTACACCTTTCATTGGCTTCTTGGTATCTTTATCCGTTTTATTTAAGATTACCTTGCCCATTGCCTGTTCATCTTCCATTTTGGCTCCCTGAACATCTCCGGTGTCCTTAACCTCAAATGTCACTTTATTTGCCACAATATAGCCTTTCGGTGCTGTTTCCTCCAACAACGTATAAGTGCCGACTGAAAGTTTCTCTACATAATGGGGCTGATCACCAGATGTCCAGCTTTCCATAACTTCCTGGTTTTCATTAAGAATATACAGTTTAGCACCTTTGACCTCGCTGCTTCCATCTGTCATATCAACTTTACTGATCAGAATTTTTGTTGTATCATCCTGCATTTCTACTTTCTGTATATCTGCAGTATTTTCTACTACAAACGTAATGGATTCTGCAGTTGCATAACCATCAGCAGGAATTGTCTCTGTTAATGTATATTTCTTTCCAACTTCCAGTTCCTTAATGATGTGTGGTGTGCTTCCGGAAGTCCACTCATCCACAACGTTTCCCTCTGAATCGGATACTTTCAGTTTTGCACCTGGTAATTCTTCCCCGGTTGTAATATCTGATTTTGTGATTTCAAAAGTAGTTGGCTCATCTTCATAAGTGAACTCAAAGGATACTTCTGCAACCTCTTCTCCCGCATAAGCAAAATCAAATTCCTTGATTTCTTCTGTTGTCACAAATCCAGCAGGAGCCTGCACTTCTTTTACATAGTAGCTACCATTGATTGGAAGATCTGCCGTAAATACAATCCTTCCATCCTGATCCGTAGCTTTCTGCTCGATCATGGTATCTGCTTTCAGGATTACTTCGCCTTCTGCATTTAAAATATCATTCTTTGTATAAAGTGCAAATACTCCGCCTTCCAGAACACGGTCTGTATTTTTTTCTTTCTTAACTACAGTTACTTTTGCTTTCTGGCGGTTATTCTGCCAGTCCTCATCATAAGTCACAACCGGAGTATTCTGATCACGATAAGTCAGATCAACCTCTCTGATTTCTCCATCCAGAACATATCCATCCGCCGTCTCTTTTTCCTTTACATAATATTTGCCTAAAGGAAGATCTTCTGATCTTGCATATCCAAGAGCATCTGTCGTAATTGTTGCTACCAGTTCGTCCTTTTTATAATAATCACTGCTTTCCCCATCTGCAGCCTTGATATCCTCCGCTGCATAAATTTCAAAAGTAACATCTTTCAAAGAACCTGTAACATAGCCAAATGCTGCGTCCATGCCGCCTGCCAGCATATCTTTCCAGGTAACTTCTTTGACAAATTCACCTTTTTTATTGATGATGATTCGTCCAACCGGAACAGCATCCTTCATCTCTACTTTTTGAACTTCTGCGGTATCAGAAACTGTAAATTTCACTTCCTCTGCCTGCAGATAACCATATGGTGCAAACTCTTCCCGAAGTGTGTAGGTTTTTCCCACATGGAGTCTCTTTATTACATGAGCTTTTCCTTTTACAGAAGTCCATTTTTCTACTTCTTTTCCGTCTGAATCCAAAACCGTCAGTGTTGCTCCGTCAAGTTCCACACCTGTTGTAATATCTGATTTCGTAAATTCAGTTGTTGTCGGCGCATTCCTAAAAACAGTTTCCAGTTTTACTGTTTTTACTTCCTGTCCCTGATATTTCGCAGTCACCTCAATCTGCTCATCCGAAGATACAAAACCATCTGGGGCTGCCAGTTCTTTTATATAATAAGTTCCAAATGGCAGATCCTGCTCAAAAACAGCTTTTCCATCTTCACCTGTTACCGCTTTTGTAAGCAGTTCGTCTGCTTTTACCAGTACCTTATCCCCTGCTTTTATATCCTCTTTTGCGTAAAGACCAAACTCTGCTCCAGAAAGCCCTTTCTCATTTTCAGCATCTTTTTTCACAACTGACACTTCTACTTTCTGGCGGTCATTTATAAACTCTGCACTCTGTGAGATCACTGGTGTATCCTGGTCTGCATAGACGAAAGAAATTTTCTGTTCTTCTTTATTTAATACAAATCCCTCTGGTGCAGTCTTTTCTACCACTTTATATTCTCCTAAAGGCAGATTATCAAGATCTGCTTTTCCGGATTCATCCGTTGTCAGTTCTGCAACTTTTGCACCCTTTGCATATTCCAGGATTCTTTTTCCTGTGTCATCTTTCTGGAAATCAGCTGTATAAATATCCTCTGCAGCATACACTTCATATACTGCACCGGAAAGATTCTGAACTTCATACTTAAAATCATTCTTATAGGTCGAAAGAACCTCTCCTTTTTTCTGTACAGTGAGTTTTCCTTTCACCGGATGATTCTCATATACAACTTCAATGATTGCATCACCTGATACCGGATCAGTCTGATACAGGGTATTGGTGTCCACCTGTATTTCGACATAATTTTTGTTAATGGTATAACCGTCCGGTGCTGTTACCTCTTCGATTCTATAATGACCGATTTTTAAATTCTGCGGCAGGATCAGATATCCATCTGTATCTGTGAAATAAGAGATATGTGTAACGGTTGTCGGGTATGTAGTTACCTGCTCTACATATTTTTCATGATCCATATCATAAATTTTAAACTCTGTTCCCGGAATTAGAACAGATTTTTTAGTCTCATCATCCTGTTTGATAATTTTCAATTTTGCAGAAAATTCTTTATCCAAAAGAACTCTCCATGTCTGCGGCTCTGTTGGTTTATTCTCTGTAATCCGGACAATAAAATCATCTACAGGTTTGTAATTATGGGGTGTTGTAGTTTCTCTCACCAGATATGTTCCATATGGAATTGCAATGGATTTTACATCGCCTTTCTCATTTGTAAAAATTTCCGTTGCTCCATTTTCACCGATCACAACCGGCTCTGCAGAGGAAAAATCATAATTTCCATCCTCTTTTACCACCAAAGAAGATACCAGATATGCACTAAATCCAGCTCCGGATAGTAATGCAGCATCTGTGTCTCCATTATTGGCAGCTTTAATAAGTTCAAACGGCTGTTTCTTCACCGTTTCCAGTGAGGTACACTCTTTTTCTACAACCGCTGTCAGATCACCTTCATCACTGCATACAAGATCATATTCATGCTCGTCTGCCAGATATCCTACGGATGGGGTAATTTCCTTGATGTAATACTCTCCAAGATAAAGATTCTCTATCCTTGCTTTTCCTTCTTTATCGGTAGTTAGCGTACCAATCTGGCTTCCGGCTTTATAAATAACGCCTGTCTTTCCATCTGGATGGGTAATGTCGTTTCTTGCATAAAGTCCATACACCGCATTTTCCAGGGAAGCATCTCCCTGTGCCTTATTTTCTTTTGTCTCGGCATCTTTTTTATTCAAAGAGATTGCAGCACTGACCCTGTCATTCACAAAAGTATGACTGAAAGAAATTTTTGCCTGTTCATCATTGGTATAACTGAACTGGAAAGAATAAGTATCTTTCTCATTTCTGACATAACCAGCCGGAGCCTGGACTTCTTTTACATAATAAGAAAATCCCACTGGAAGATCTGCTTTAAATGCTGCTTTTCCATCAGTACCAGTAATTGCAGTCTCAATCAGAGCATCTTTTTTTACTGCTACTTTTCCATCCACAGTTTTCATATCCTGCGCTGCAAACAGAGCAAAATGCCCTCCGGATAGTGTATTTTCAGTATCTTTGTCTTTCTTTATCACCTGCACCACTGCTTTCTGACGGTCATTTGTAAAGGTAGTCTCTGAGAAAGCCGCTTCTGCAGTCTGCCCTGCATAAGAAATGGTTACTTTTTTTGTTTCTTTTGCATTATAAAAATTTTCCGGAGCCTGTGCTTCTGTTACATTATAGCTTCCAAGCGGAAGATTCTTTACCGTTACAGAACCGTTCTCACCTGTGATCAGATTTTTCGCTACTTCTGCGCCTTTTTTGTAAACTGTTTTTCCACCTGCTGTTACAATATCCTCGGCAGCATATACGTTATAAACGGCTCCTTTCTGACGGCGTTTCTCATACTGGAATGAAGTTCCATTTTCATCAGATACAGCTCCTACAAAAACTTCTCCCTCTTTATAAACGGTCAGATTTCCTTTCTGCTCTTTGTCCGTTACAGTCTGTTTGGTTGTACTGCCAACTACTAATTTCACTCCATACGAAGAAGCCTGGACAACATAACCTTCCGGTGCTGTAATCTCTTTTAAGTAAACAGTATCCTGTGTCTTGGTAAGAGTTACACGTGAAGAACCATTGCTGTCTGTTGGCGGCATTTTAGCAATCAGCTTTGTGCAGGCGTTATCACTATATACCCCATACACGGCTCCAGCTAGATTTTTTCCAGTATCTCCATCTTTCTTTGTAATTTCAATAACTGCTTCTTCCGGCCAGTCAACTGTAATCTGCAGGTCAGAGGAATCCGTATAGTAGCCAAAACCAATGTCCTGTGAACTCTCCAATTTTAAGAGCATTGCATGGAAATCCAAAGGGAAATTAGATGTAATCGCATACTTTCCTTTCAGGCTACCCATATTGGCTGTTGTAGCTACAAGATGGAATTTCTCTCCACCCTTTACAGTGACATTTCCAGATGCCGTTTTTCCTGTGGTTTCATTAACAAGGCTTACTCCGTTCTCCAGATGAATCGTAATGGTAAATGCTTCATTTGCCTTCCAGGTAAAACTTTCGGTTTCCTTTCCCGTTGCATTAACGGAAAGTCCTGGAAGAAGTTTCATTGCTGTCGGATCAGGCATTTTAGCAAGAGCTGCTTTAATCTCTTTCAGCATATTTTTAGCGGTTGTAGAAAGCGCACCTCCAAATCCAGATTCGCCATCATATAAATAGTCAACCAGGTAATGCTGCATGGCTCTTGTCTCAGAACTGCATCCATATTTTTCCATAATGGATTTTACATTATATCCATTGAATGTATGTCCCCATCCTGGACCGCCATATCCATAGAATAAGGCTTTTCTCAAATATTTATCATCACCGCCCTCATCCAGTTCAACCATATTTTTATATGTTGTCCCACTTGGAGGTGACTGCATGGAGTGCTGCATACAATACGCATTTACTGTATAAGTCTTTCCGCCTGCTTTGTAACGAACATATTTGTAGCTGTCATTTCCACCCTGTCCCATAACTGTATCAAACGGATGAAGCTGGCCATCTGAATAATAGTAATATTTATTTGCTTCAATATTTGTTGCATCATCCCATGGAGTATCGGCTGCAAGTAACATGATACCGTTCTCTGCCTGATCCGTGGAAACACTTAGATCAATGTCATCTGCTGGCATTTCAAAACTGAATTTATCCGATTCTTCGTGATAAGTCACCTCTGAATATAATAAATCTTCTGTATTCTCTGTCTGGTTTGCTTGTACTTTTGTTGTTCCTACTGCAATTAAGCTGCCTTGCGGCATATCTCCGGAAAATACAACGGTTTCTCCTGGCTGATACTGTCCATCTTCATGGTTCAGCTCAATATGAAATTCCTCTCCACGAACAATATTTACCTGATAATTTCCATCTGCATCTTCTATTTTCTCTGTTCCGTCTGTAAAAGAGTCGTCTGTCGCTTCTGGCATTTCTTCCGGATCTGTATCTGTAATTTCTTCAAATGTGCTGTCTGTATCCGGATTATCTATGGCTGGTTCTTCTGTTGAAACTTCCTCAGACGGGTTTTCCGGGATTAATGTGTCTATTGGCTCTTCCTCAACAGGAATTTCTGTCGGAGTTACTTCTTCATAAATTTCATCCTCTGACGGAATTTCTGCATTTACCTTATCCTGCACAGGTTCTTCACTCTCTGCAGAGCCTATGGCTGGCTCCTCGTCTTCTGCTTCATTCTCATTTTCCTGATTGCTTACAGATTCCTGATTCTCAGATTCAGCAACCTGTACCGCAGCTTCCTTTACAATCAGCTTACGATAAATCTGATAAATTGGATGCCCGCTTACTGGCTCTACATAATAAACAGCTTTGTATGTATCTTCGTAATCTGTTGTAAAGTCCTGTTTTTCCTCATTTTTTGCCTCATGGAAAGTGATCTTTACCTTTTTTTCATCTGGTATTTCCAGTCCGGTAAAGTCTTTCTCCACTTCAAAAATGCTGCCTGTTTCCAGTTCCAGATCTTTTGCTTTTACCACCTCATCCGCATCCAGTTCATTTTTTATTTCTTCATATAACGGTGGCTCTTCTGGTGCTGGTACCACATCTGCCGCATAAGACAGCATTGGTGATAAAATTGTGGATAATACTGTAAGCATTGCCAGGAATCCCGACAAAAATCTTCTCATATTCTTTTTATTCTTCATTCTTTTTTCCTTTCTTCCGTTCCGGGAAAATCAACTGAAACTTTGGATTTCCAGTTTCTGAAACCTCCATCTTTATAGTTGCTTCATACTTTCTTTTTGTTTTCTCTGATACCAGATCTTTGAAATGCACCTGCTTCTCACTCAGCAGCTTCCTGACAGTTGCTTCATCAAGAGTTTTTCCCTGGCTTTCAAAAAATCGGTTATTTTTCCATAACGTGAAATTGCAATCACTTCCTGAGCAATAATAATTTCTATTTCCCACATAAACCTTATTGCCACATCTTGGGCATTTTCCAATCTCTTTTCGATCATCCGAAAATAGTTTCTGGTATTCTTCCACTGGCTCTCCATTATCACTTACCAGTTTGGTAACCATTTTTTCAATTCCGTAAAGAAACTCTTCTGCATTTTTCTGACCTTTGGCGATCAGTGTCAGATCATTTTCCCATTCTGCTGTAAGTTTTGGCGATTTGATCATTTCCGGAAGAATCCTGATCAGATTTCTTCCATCTGTTGTCGGTAATATCTGCTTCTTTTTACGCTCAATAAAACCTTTCTCGACCAGCTTCTCAATAATCGCCGCCCTGGTAGCCGGAGTCCCAAGACCTTTTCTCTCTGCGTCTTCTGTCATTTCCGAGCTACCAGCGTGTTCCATGGCACTAAGAAGTGTATCCTCCGTATAATGCTTCGGCGGTGCTGTAAAATGTTCACTAAATTTTACAACAACACTTTCAAATACCTGTCCCATTTTTATATCTGGAAAATCACTTTCCTCCTCTTCTGGATTTTCTGCATTTTTCCCATATGATTTAAAGAACCGTTCTTCCACTTCTTTCCATCCATATTGGAGAACATTCTTTCCAGATGCAGTAAATAGTTCTCCATGACAGGAAATTTCAGTCTTAATACTCTCATATATGTATTCCTGTTCCGATGCACATAATAACTTTGATGCAATCAGCATGAGAATTTCCTTTTCTCCACCCGGAAGTGCTTTTAAATCCATGTTTGTAATTTCTACCGTTGGTATAATTGCATGATGATCTGATACCTTTTTACTGTTCAAAAGTCTCTTTATATCTGGTTCTGAACCCTTTATTGACATTTCAGGAAACATACTATTTACTGCCCCGACAACCAGAAGAGCATTTTCTTCCATATCATCTGTAAGATATTGGCTATCCGTCCTTGGATACGTCACCAGTTTCTTCTCATAAAGGCTTTGGGTATAGTCCAAGGTTTGCTGTGCCGTAAATCCAAGAAGACGATTTGCTTCCCTCTGTAATGTGGTCAAATCATATAATTTCGGCGGCTGTACCTTTTTCTTCTCTTTCTTTACTGAAAGAATCTGTGCAGTTTCATCCTTCATGTCCTCCATCATCTGAACGGCAGCACTTTTCTCTTTTATCCGGTTGCTTACAGCATCCAATCCATCCATCAGAAGATGAACCAGATAATACTTCTCTTTCTGGAAGTTCTCGATGCTCTTTTCCCGTTCCACCAGCATTGCAAGTGTAGGTGTCTGCACCCGACCTACAATCAACCGATGGTGATACAGTACCGTAAACAGTCTGGTGGCATTAATTCCTACCAGCCAGTCTGCTTCACTTCGCGCCACTGCAGAATAATAAAGATCATCATATTCATGTCCATCTTTCAGCTGCTGAAATCCTTCCAGAATTGCTTTTTCCTCCATGGAAGAAATCCACAGTCTTTTAAAGGGAAGTTTACATTCTGCCTGGTTATATACCAGACGGAAAATCAACTCCCCTTCTCTTCCTGCATCTGTTGCACATATAACTTCTGTGATGTCTGCTCTGTGAAGCAGTTCCTTTAAAACCCGAAACTGCCCTTTGGTACTTTCTTTAATCTGATATTTCCAATTCTCCGGAATCATGGGAAGTGTTTCATATTTCCATGCTTTCCAGTCATACCGGTACTGATCTGCACTGGCCAGTTCAATCAAATGCCCAATACACCAGGAAACCAGATACTCTTTTCCTTCCAGATAGCCATCTTTTACGTTTGTGGCATGAAGCACCTTCGCAATGTTTCTGGCTACGCTGGGTTTTTCCGCAATTACAAGCTGCAATTTTCTATCTCCTTTCTGCACCTGTCGCTGTAATTAAGTGAAACAAAGTTATTCCTCTGATTCTTCGTCTTCTACTTCACCTTCCATTTCATATTCTTCTAATTCTTCATCATCCTCACGAATTGTATCTTCCTCCTCATCGTCGTCCTCGTCCTCTTCATAATCAAAAGAAGTATTTCTTCCTTTCATAAATTTCCAATAATAGTAAGCACCACAAACTCCTGCCAGAACCAGCAGCATTAATAAAATCGTGCCGGAATTATTGCTTTTCTTCTCAGGTTCTTCCTTTTCTTCCGGTATGATCGTAACTTCTGGTTCCGGTGTCTCTGTGAGCTTCTCTGTTTCAAGTGGCAGTGCGGATTCTGCAATAGCCTGGTTCTGTGGAAGTGTGGTCATGTTGGTATCCGTAAAGTTCAACAGATCATTTTCGCCTACCTCTGTAAGAAGATAAACATTTTCATCCGTTTTATCCTTATCTACGATCAGATAAAAAACCTTATCACTTTTTGTCTTGATCGTATAAAATTCCTTTCCCCCTTTGTCCTGAACTGTTCCTGTTGTCATGCCGGAAGCAGAACTTTCTCCCTGCACCCGTCCGGTATCTGCTTCTGTATCCATTTCATTTCCTGTGTTTTCTGGTTCTGTTGGTGCAGTAGCAGTCTCGTTCGTTGTCTGATGTTCCGTTACGGTTGCCGTAGCACTGGTGGGCTTACTTGCAGTTCCATCGACTGGCAAAGAAGCTGCATTCTGCTCCGTTCCAGAAACCTCTGTATTCTCTTTTACTGCATCTGGATTTTCATAATAAGGGTTTCCTACTTTATAGATTTCTGACATATTTCCTGCTTTGTCTTTTGCCTGCAGGGTAAAGTATTCATAGGAAGTATCCGCTTTTTGCAAACGGACATTTAATGTATTATTCGTCAGTTCTGTGAATTCATTTCCATTGACATACAAAGTAGCAATTCCCGATTCCGCATCAACTCCCTGCACGATCAGTATCCCGTTCTTCGCAGCCGCAATAATAGTTGGTTTGGTTTTATCAAAACACTCTATGTAACGATTCTGCTCATAAGTATTTCCATTCTGATCGGTAACTCTCACATAAACACTACAATTAGAAGAGATGGATACTTCCATATTTCCGGTTATGTCTGACCATCCTCCATTTTCTAAAAGTCTTGCTTCTACTTTTGCAATAGAAAAAGCACCTGTATTCTTTGTATCTTCCACTTGAATTTTTACGGTTGCCGTATCTGTCTGCCAGCCTTCGGGTTCTGTAAAGGTAATCCCTACTTCCGGTGTTTCCGTCACATCATTTCCTGCATCTTCCTGTGCCTGTTCCACTGGATCTGCATGAATTTCAACTTCTGATCCATCTGAAAAATCAACATCTTCCGGGCTGCTTTCTTCTGATGATTCCACTTCTACATTATCTGCCCATACAGTCAGACTTCCGGGCGAACTATAAAAGAAAGCTCCTGCCGGAAGTCCTGCTAACGTAGCTGCGGTTAAAAATACAGCTGCTCTTTTATGAAATTTCTTCATTTTCTGTCTGCTCCTTTTCTCTGGTTTCCAATATCTTTTTTTGTTCCTCCTTGCTGATATCAATCATCAACTGAAGTTCCTCTGCGGAAACTCCATTGCTTCGGATAATTTTTAGATACTCCATATCCTCTGCCTGTTTCTTCTGTTCTTCCAGATCCCTTGCTTTTTTCTGTAGCTTTTCAATCTTAACGTAGGTTCTTGCAAGTTCTTCTTTTATTCGTTCAATGTTCAAATACGCCCCTCCTTATGGCCTGCCAAAAGCATAAAAATGAGACTGCCAGTATGCAGAATTAATGGACGTATACTGAATTGGATTTCCACAATGGATCATCTGTCCATCTCCGGCATAAATTCCTACGTGGGTAACCGGCTCTCCCGCATCATACGTCCCAGTGAAAAAGATAATATCTCCTGGCCTTGCTTCTTCTGGTGATACAGGCATACAAATGTCATAAATTCCCTGTGCAGTAAGTCTTCCCATATTGCAGACACCCGAATTGGTAAACACATAGCTTACAAAACCAGAACAGTCAAAAGAAGTCTCCGGGCTGGAACCGCCCCATACATACGGCATACCAAGATATTTGTCTGCTTCCGCAAATAATCTCCGCACAGTCTCATCATCATAACTGCCGCCTCCACCATACAGCCCGCTATCTCCGGTACTGATATAAAAAACAGGATTATAATATTCCCCATCTTTGACCAGTTCCAAATATAACTGGCTTCCGGTTGCACTTCCTGTACTTCCCGTTGTACCAATTACAGTATCTGTTGTTACTTCATGACCATTTGCTACCGAAATGCTCTGCAGATAAGCGTATTTAATCTGCACACCTTTTTTATCCTGCGTAACTACATAATTTCCAAAAGTTCCGCTATATCCTACATCTACAACAAAACCATTCATCGCTGACTTCACTTCTGTTCCCTGTCGTACATTAACCGTCACACCTCTGTGAAGTTGTGTCTGCCCGGTTCCATTGTTTACAGAATACCCATAATAGGTACTGATATAGGCATACCAGTTTAACTCAACCGGAGTTTTATATGTCTGTAAATTTCCTCTGTTGGAATAGACCTCTTCATAAATTTCCTGCTCATCCTCTTCCATTCTGGACAGAATAACACTTCTAAGCGGTTTTGCCTGAACAGAAACATTCAGTACATCTGCAGTTACTGTACGGGTAACTTCCACAGAGTTCTGATTGCCCTCTGCCAGAAAACATTCCCAGGTCTGATGACCATGTGCCTCAGCTACTGCGTGATTATCATAATAAACATCAAACTGGACACCATACTGGGCAAAGTTTCCAGTATCTTCTACGGTGTACTCAATCCCATTCATCACTACTTTCGTCCCCATTGGAAGAAATGGGTTTGCAGCATCAACCGCAAGCGTATGATTAGCCTGTGGCATTGCCCCTGAAGCAGTTGGTCCTCCACTCCACACGCCACAGCAGATAGGACAGTTACAGTATCCACTGGTCACAACATTTCCCAATGACTGCCCTACCTGTATTGTAGATGTTTCCTGCCGGGTTTCACTTTTTTCCTCTACGGTGATTCCGTACTGTAAAGAAAAAATTGTTTCCAGTTCTCCTTTTATCTCATCAAACTTAAAATCCCCATACCTGGCAGTCAGATAACTGATCAATGTATGGGGATCATGGCCGATTTCACCAATGTTATATCTGTATTCATCTTTTCCTGGATACCGGGCTTCCATCTGGTTTATTTTCTGTTGAAGACTGGCTTCCAACTGCGTATAATACAACTCTGCTTTTTCAATTTCGTCCGGATCCGCAATGTAACTGGAAGCGATTACCGTAGAAATTCCATTAGAAAACATAGCCGAACAGGAAGCAAATCCTGTCATTACGGAAAGAAGCAAAATCAATAACAACCCCATTGAGATCAGAGTAGTTACATTTCTTACAAATACTTCCTGTGCCTTTCTTGCAATTTTAGTAGCAAGATTTACTGACCGGATTGAGGTGTCTTTTGTTTCTTTTGCAATCTTCCCAGCCCGGTATGCCATCTGATACTCTCGCTTAATCCTCTGCTTCTGTATTAATTTTCTGATCAGCTTTTTCTGCATCTCTGGATGTTCTTCCAGATATTTCTGATATTGATACCTGGATGCACTCTTCCAGGCTCTTTGCTCTAAACGGTTTTCTTTATGTATCTGACTGCGGTTCTTCCTGATATTTCTACTGCTATGTTCCTGTAATATCCACTCACCTGAACGCACCAGCTTATGTGCTGCATCTACAGCACTGTTTTCCTCTTCGTCTTCGCCTGCTTTCTGATATACTGCATTTTTTAATGCTTTCTTTGGAACAGAAGACAAGGTTTTCTTTTTACCATCCGTTTTCCCTGTTTTTTTGTCGAAATATAAATGGTACTTTACCTTTGCTTTCTGTTCCTCATTTGTTTTCTTGGTATAAACAGAATCTTTCGGAATTTTGTTCTGCCTCTCAGCTTCCTGTTTTCTTGCAGCCTTATCCACTTCCTGATAAGTTTTTATTGTTTTTCGGCTATATTTCTGCTTTCCTTTTTTTCGGTTTGTAGAAACATCATTCTTCTCTGCCTGAAAATGTCCTCCATCTGTTTCAGCCGAAGTTTTCTTTTCTTTCTTCAGACTTCCATCTGTCTCCAGTTTTCCAAACTGCAGTCTCTGCTGTTTCTTTTTCTGTCGCTGATACTGGCTCCTGTGTTTTTCTTTGCGCTCACGTATTTCTACCGCTGAATCCACAGATACACCTGCAGGCTTGTCCCGGTATCTGTACCGTCCCTGTGTTTTTCGTTTTCCCGGAGGACTGTTTGCAGCCTCTTCTTTTTTGGCAGGATTTCCCTCCTGAACTTTTTCGGAAAATTGTTTCTTTTCAGCTTTTTTATGAGAGTTTTTCTTCTTTTCAGAAGTAATAAATGCCTGTTCTACATCCTTCTGTTTATAAGGCAACTCCTGATCGCTGTTTGTAACTTTTCTGGTCTCCTTTGTTGCAAGATTTTCCTCAACCAGACCATTTCTGGTCATACGGCTGACTTTCTTCTCTTTCGCCGTATATTTTTGTTTTCCCAATGTACCTCACCTCTGCTTTTTTGTCCGTTAAGTCTGAATCTCATCCGGTTTAGTACTCATCAAAGCATAGGTTCTGGTATCCTGCGGATATCTGTCTGCAAAAGGTATGATTACATTTCCGTAAAAAAGCAGCCCTTCTCCTGCATTACTGTTATTTACAAAAGAAATCTGATGCTTGGAAATATTCAATTTCTCCGCAAGGATCTTCTGATCCCCGCTGTGCTGATTTAACATCAGGATAAAATCACTGTTTCCCACAATACTTTCTACTGCCAGAGAGCCAAGAAAATCTGTTACATTCTGACTGATTCCTGTAATGATTCCACCCCACTTACGAAATCTCTTCCACATTTCAATAGAATAATTAGCAGTCTGTGGCTGGTTCAGCAAAAGGTGAAATTCATCCACATAATAACGGGTTGATTTCCTGCGACTGCGGTTCTGTGATACTCTTGTCCAAACCATATGCTGGACAATCAACATCCCTGCTTTTCGTAGTGTGGTTCCAAGTTCCCGAATATCAAAGCATACCACTCTGTTCTGCGTATCGACATTACTTCGATGGTTAAATACATTCTGCGATCCTGTTACATACAACTGCAGACTGTTGGCAATGTTCTGTGCTGCTGGTTTATCTGGTGCATAAAAGTTCAGACGTTCATAGAAATCCTGCAAAGTCGGCATATTTTCCGGTTTTGGATCATTGTAAAGATATTTTTTATAAATGTCTTTTACACACAGGTCAATCATGGAAACCTCATCACCATTTAATTCTGCATTTTGAGGTTTCTTCATAATGACCTCGCAGAAAGATGTGATAAACTCTGCTTTATCAGCAATAATGGTATCAATATCCTCCATATCGCCATTAATCCTGTATTTCTCCGGATGATAAATAACATCCAGGTTCACTTCCATAGGATTGATGTAATCATTACTTTTTGCACTGATTTTAATAACTTCACCATTTAAGGCATTTACCAGCGGAAAATATTCTCCCTCCGGGTCACAGATAATAATGTCATCGTCTGTAATCAGGAAAACATTGAGAATTTCTCTTTTCGTTGCAAAACTCTTACCGGAACCAGGAGTACCCAAAATCAGGCCGTTAGGTGTTTTCAATCGTTTCCGATCCACCATAATGAGATTGTTTGACAGTGCATTTAAGCCATAGTAAAGAGCTTCACCGCCTTGGAAAAGTTCCTGTGTGGTAAACGGAACAAAGATTGCTGTAGAAGTCGTAGTCATAATTCTCTGTATTCCAGTCTGGTTCATTCCCAGTGGTAGTGATGCCACAAGTCCCTGTTCCTGCTGATATTGAAGTCTCCGTATATTGCAATTATATTTCTGGGCGATTCCTGCAGTCTGATACACAATATTGTCCAGTTTTCTCTTATTGTCCGCTGTATTCATCAGCAAAAAAGTAAGTTCAAAAAGTTTCTCATTCCTGGACTGGATTTCATTGAGCAATCCCTCCACATCCTCTCCGTATGTAGAAATGTCCGTTGGAATAATATCCATATCATATCCGCTTCTGACCGCTTTCTTCTGTTCTTCAATTTTCATTTTCTGAATATTTGACAGCGTACTTTTCAGACTTTTAATAGCTGCCTTGGGATCAATGGGACGCAAGTGCATATTGATGATAAGATTCTCTTCCAGATCCAGCAGATCTGCCAGCAGTTTATCCGTAAGTTCTGGTGATGTAATCTGTAAATATGACACGCATCCAAAAGTCTGTCCCATCCGAAAATAGCTGTCATTGCGAAAATCAAATCCGGTAGGTGCAATAAAGTCTTTTGTCTGCAGACCTGTTTTTGCAACCATCCCATAATGGAAATGGAAAGATTCTTTTGTGTCCATATTCATCACATCATGCAGAATTTTCAGACGTTCTACCCCATTTAAAGGCTCTGCCATGGCTCCCATCACCTTAAAATTATTCAATACACTGGCTTCAATTCTCTCCAGCCTGGATTTTGCATTTCGCAGATTATCCGCCTTAATGGAAAATGTAATATATTTTGTTTTTACAAGCCCATTATTTCCTTTGGAAAGCTGCATTTTCAACATATCCGAATATTCTTTCCGAATATCATTGAAACAGTCATCCTGCTCTGGAATATCAATATTTTTTGCATACTCATCAAAATTCACCTGTTGATTAAGAAATGTAATTTGTACCTCAACAGAGCTGTCAAATGAATTCAGGAACTCACAATAGTTCTCAAAAATAGCCGCTTTATCATCATTCTGCGCTAACTGGTAATTTATATCGTAGAACTGCACCATCTTTGAATAATAGTTATCATCTGTCCTGCAGATACCATCCTTATATATTTCCTTATATGGAATCGTATCCTGCGCTGTAAAAGGCTTCCTCTTCTTCTGATTCTCCGCTTTTATCATCCGAAGTTCTTTCAGACGCTTTTTTTCTTCTTTCGTAAGTCCGGTTTTCTGTTTCTTATTTTTTTCGGTCTGCTTTTTTAAGGAAATGGAACGGATTTCTCGCTTCCCTGGCTTCTTTTGCCTTTTTCTCAAGCCATGCACCCTCTTTCTCTAATTTATCGTACTCTATAATCCGGTCATATAAGTTTTGGGAACGATAGAACCTGATTCCAGGTCTTAAAAATTTCTGCCGGATAATGTGAAGCAATATTTTCTCTGCTGGAAATCCATCCTTTTCATACATTGCAAAAAAGAAAAATGGCAGCATCACTATGATCATAAGCGTTGCTGCCACATCTGTTCCCAGTCCTGCTTTTGTCAGCAAATAGACCGGAACACCACAAATTCCTGCCAGAGAAAAACATATAATTTGTCTTTTAGTTAAATTCAGTGCTAATTTTGTCTTTATTTTTGAAAAATCTTTCGGCACTGGAACATATGCCATATTCTTGTTTCCTCCTAATGTGCATTGAAGATTGATTTTGCTAGGGAACTGGTCTTAAACAGGCTGAAACATAAAATAACTGTATATGCTGCAACTGACCAGATAGCTGTATGAAGATTATCCGCAACTGTAATAGCATTTACCAGAACTGCATAAATCGCAACACATACCATCATAAAAAATCCCTGGAATCCCAACGCTAATAATGCCTTCACATAATTATTTCCAATACTTCCCCATTCCCTGTTCGTAAATGTTGAAAACGGAATAGGTGCCACAGAGACATAAAGATATATTTCTATCATTCGTCCATATAAAATGACGGTAATCAGGACTGATATGATTTTTAGACATAAACTGACCAGCATCGTTTCCAGACCAAGCCCCAGTAATTCTCCGATTCCCATATCTTCAATCTGCGTTTCAAGAAGCGTTTTCAATGCTTCTATAACATCAATAGATGCGGAACCGGTTATCATACCGCCAGCATTGGATACCACATGATTCGCTACATCAAAAATTGCCATCGCAATATCAAAAGTATGAGTAACCAGATATACCGCTACCCACATCTTAAAAATGTATTTGAAAAACATAAACGTATCCGTATCGTGCATATTGTTTTTTTCCATAATCATGGAAATCAGCTCATAACACAGTACAAATGTAATAATCATCCCCGCAATGGGGACAATGACATTATCCGACAGATTTTTTATCATGGAAAAAATGCCACTGTTCCAATTTTGGGGTGTTTTCCCAACCTCTGTAGCAATCGTTTCTACTTTGGTATTTACATCGGTGAACATGGTATCCAGGTTTGATGTGATCCAGCCTGTTAGCAGATCCTTTATGAACTCTGTTATTTTTTCGGTTATTCCACCCATTTATTTATCCAAACAAAGTTGCAAGCTGTGGAATCAGGTTTATTCCAATCAGTACGATGCCACCGCCCGCCATCAACTGTTTTATCCCCAATTAGGTGTAAAACTCTGCTCGATGGCGGGCGGCGGCGTACAAAAAATCTATATGGTGTTTTTAAGAGAACCGTCCCGGCGGGACAGGTCAGGCAGTGACCTGTTCCACCTCTGGGATGGGTTTGAGATTAAAATGAATTTCGATAGAAATGTGTCTTGTTTTATCTTCGTCAATGCGCTCATGCACGACGATTTCTTTGATTAAGCGGTTGAGGGTGGCTGCGTCCAACTCTGTGATGTTGGCGTATTCCTGAATGGCTTCCACCCATTGTTTTGCGTCATTGGCAAGCTGGACTTCATCGGACAGCCGCTTCCTGCCCTCGGACACTTTTGTTTTAAGCTCCGTCTGCTCGGTCTGTGTCTTTTCCAGCATGGTGTTGAAATTCTGCTCACTGATACGCCCTGCAATCATATCCTCATAAAGCCGCATTACCATTTTGTCCAGAACCTCAATCCGTTCTTCGTCCCTTGTAAGGGAGCGTTCCATTGCTTCCCGCTGTTCCCGCTGCTCGGCTTCACAGGTATTGGTCAGGCGGTCGGCAACCGCTTCCCCGTCCATCAGGGCAGCTCTGGCACATTCCCGGATTTTCCGCAGCACATGGCTGTAAAGGGTGTCATAGTCAATCCGGTGCTGGGTGCAGTGGTTCTTTCCAAAGGCATTGTAGGTCTTGCAGGAATAAATCTGCTGGGGATGTTTTGCGTTTGTGCAGCGTATCGTCAGCGACTTCCCACACTCGCCGCATTTTACCAGTCCGGCAAACAGGCTGATTTCATTGGTCTGCCCCGGACGCTGGCGGGATTTCAGCTTGTTCTGCACAATGTCAAAGCTCATGCTGTCAATCAGCGGTTCATGCTGTCCCTCCACCACAATCCAGTCCTCCGGCTTCTTTTCCCCAATCGTGCCGATTTTGAAACGGTAGTCTTTTTTCTGAGAAGCAATCGCCCCGGTGTAGACGGGATTCATCAAAAGGTCTTTGATAACGGAGAAGTCCCACATATACCGCCCGTTTTCCGGGTCTTTCTTTTCCCATTTGGTGCGGGTATTGCGAAGCCCCCGTTCCCGGTTCCACCATGTGGGACAGGGGATTTTTTCTTCTTCCAGCCGTCTGCGGATATAGTTCGGACCATGACCGTTCAGGGCATATCCGAAAATCAGCCGCACAATCGGGGCGGTTTCCTCGTCAATGAGCAGATGGTTTTTGTCCTCCGGGTCTTTCCGATACCCAAACGGGGCAAGACACCCGGTAAACTGTCCTTTCTGCGCTTTCAGAAGATAAGAGGAATGGACTTTCTTGGAAATATCCTTGCTGTACATCTCATTCAGGATATTCTTGAACGGGGCAATATCGTTGTTATCACGCAGGGTGTCGATACCGTCATTCATGGCGATATAGCGGACACCGTTTCTTGGGAAAAAGTCCTCAATCAAATGCCCGGTTTGCAGATAGTTACGCCCCAGTCGGCTGAGGTCTTTCGTGATGACAAGGTTGATTTGCCTGCGCTCAATGGCTCTCAACATTCTCTGTAAATCAGGACGCTCCATATTAAGACCTGTGAAGCCATCGTCCTGATAGACTGCCACAACCTCCCATCCCTGCTTTTCGCAGTATTTTTCCAGCATATCACGCTGGTTTGCGATACTGGCACTTTCGCCTTGCAGGTCATCGTCCTTTGACAGCCTACAATAGACCGCCGCACGATACCCTCCGGCAAGTGCCGAACCGATTGTTCTGTATTCCATTTCGTTCATCATAGCCATTTACCCACACAATCCAGACGGTATCTGGCTCTGTTGAACCTCATCTTCATTATACTTCAAATCTTTCTTTTTAGCAAGATATTCTTTTGTATTTGTTTTGCCGTATTTCTGGGAAATCAGGCTGACGAACACATCGGTGGCGTCCAGTTCCCCGTCAAATACGGTTGTCACTTCAATCTTGGTCTTATTTTTCGCCATAGGCAGTTATCCTCCATACATGAAAATAGCCAGACAGAGAACGGTCGGCAACGAAGTCCGGCAACGGGCTTCAAAAGACCTTGCAAACAATCTCAATCTGGCGTTGATTACTATTTATACTTTTCTTTTATTTTTCTGTTGTTTTGGTTGTCAGAGAGGGAAAAAGCCCGGAAATAAGGGATTTTCCCCGGCAACCGGCTCGGCAACGGGATAGCAACGAAGTCGGCAACGGGCTGTCATTTTCAGAATGGAAGCTCCATCTGCTCTGTGACCTCCACAAAACCGTCCATAGATTTTTCGGGCGGGTTGTCGGTGTCCGTTGCCGGGATTTCACGCTCCCAGCCCTTTTGTCTGCCGTATTCCGCAAACATCCTCGGATTGGAAAAGTAGTTCCACCCGGTAATGCACTGGTTCATTATCTCGTTGATTTCCCGGATTTCCCATTGCTTCGGCTCATCAAAGGTGTGGTTTAAGGCTTCCTTGTAGAGCTGCTTGGAGCAGACCGTTTCCCCGGTGTACTTATCAAGGTAAGCCTGTATCATCCCGGCTTTGGTGTCCTCCGGCATAAAATCCCGCTGGTGTTCTTTGAGATACCGCTGCATGGCTGGGCTGAATGACAGCTTGAACATGCCGCTTCGGTAAATCTCCATTGCTTCCGCCCACATCTGGCTGATATAGGCTCTGGAAGCGGCTTCGTCCTCCAAAATGTGAACCTCGGCTTGCTCCGGGTACACCATGACCGGGATAAATCGGCGGTTGCCGGAACGGTCAAGGGGGAGAAAGTCAAGGGCGTTGGAAGTGCCGCCGAACACGCATTGACGGGGGCGGTCTGCCGGGTGAGTTTCATAGGGAATTTTGTAAACCTCTTTCTGGCGGCTTAGAAAGGACTTGATTTCCTCAATGCTCTTGGCATTGGCGGTTGCCATCATTTCCGACATTTCAATTATCCAGTGACCTTGCAGCTTGCGGTACACGTTATCATCGTCCAGCTTCCGCAAATCATCGGAAAACCACTCGTCCCGGACTGCCAGCAGCCGGAAGAAGGTGGATTTGCCAGCCCCCTGACCGCCTACCAGACACAGCATGATTTCAAACTTGCTTCCGGGCTTAAATGCCCTTGTAATCGCCCCCAGCATGAACAGCTTCAAGGCTTCATAGGTGTAATCGTCCACATCAGCTCCCAGAAAGTGCCGCAGACAGAAGCGGATGCGCTCAGTCCCGTCCCATGCAAGGCTGTTCAGAAAATCCCGGATGGGGTGGTACTTATTCTCATTCGCCACAATCCCGATGGCGGTTTCAATCTTTTTCTCACTGGTAAGCCCGTAGGTTTCCTCCAGATAGAGAAGCAGATACTTCATGTCCGTATCGGTCAGGGCTGTGCTTTCTCTGTGAAAACCGATGGGCTTTATGATGTCCTTGCGGTCGGTCAGGATGTTGTAGGCGATTGCCCCGGCAAGCACAGGGTCACGCTGGAATACGGTCAGGCAGTTCCGTATGCTCTGGCGGACGCCGCCTTTCTCGGTGGTTTCCAGAGTTGCCTTTACTTCCTCAACGCTCTGGGGCGGCTGCATGGCGTTCATGGTGTTTTTTAGTTCTTGCTGCGTCTGCGGCTGCAAGCTCTGCCATTCGCTGTTCAAGCTGTATCACATCCTTTCCGTAGTCCATAATCAAAACCGCTTTTTCCTCTGTCTCCCCGAACAGCAGCACATCCAGCAGATATTCCACATGGGCTTGCTTCTGCAAGGCTTCCACGAACCGGGGATGAGACGCTTCCTCCGGGGAGTGCGGGGCATAGTCGGTTTTCCATACCCGTAAGAGGTGTAGATAATCGGCAAGGACACGGAAGCAATGTGCCTTTGCTTCCCGGAACTGTTCTTCCGGGGATTTCTGCCGGGGCTTGGGCTTCCTTGCCCTGCCCGGTGGCTTCCAGTCCTCATAGGCAAGCCCGAAGTCACTCGCCAACTGTGCGGCGGCTTCCTTTTTCCCCAGCCCGTACAGGGCAGCTACAAAATCAATCACATCCCCATCTGCACCACATCCGAAGCAGTGGAAACGCTTGTCCAGCTTCATGCTGGGGGTCTTATCGTTGTGGAACGGGCAGCAAGCCATCCCGTTTCTGTTTACCCGGATTCCGTAATGCTCCGCAGCCTGTCTTGTCGTAACGGACTGCTTCACAGCTTCAAATACATTCAAATCAATTCCTCCTTGTAAAAAAGAAAAGGCACTTATCATTCTCAATCTGAAAATGGCAAGTGCCTGTTAAAGTTCCATATCCTGTTGTTTGTGTTTCGTCTGCGCCGGGGCGTTTTTCTGTGCTTTCTTCTCGTCAGCCTTATCCTGCAAGACTTCTTTGAGGGGCTGCTTCTTGGGCGGCTCTTTGCTTTCCTCTGTGCCGGGTGTGGCTTTCCGTACCCAGTAGCGGATGTCCCGCAGCTTCTTCAAATCTTCCTGCACCTCGGTCAACGGTACTTTCAAGTCTGCGATTTCGCCCACAAGCTTCGCCTGTTCCTGCAAAAGCTCCTTTTTCGTGCTGTCCTTATCATCCGGGTGCTTGGCAAGGTAGGCACTGGCTTTCTCAAACCGGGCAACCTCCGGGTGTTCCAGCTTGAATTTTTCCTTAGTTTTCTTGAAAAATATCTTCTGGTATTTCTCATAAACGGGCTTACATTCCTTACAGTCCGTCCGGGCGGCAAGGATAGCGTCAATCACGTTGCTGCGGGTTTCCTTTGGCTTCATCTGCTTTCGGTAGTCGGCGGCAGATTTCCCGGACGTTTCTATAAAGTTTTCCAAATCCTCCACGGTGGAAAGTCCCTTTCTCTGAAGATAGGACAGGGCTTCGCTGACTGCCTTTAAGTCTTTGGAAGTTCCACGGTTTTGTCCCGCCCGTGTCCAGTCGCTCCGTTCTGCCTTTCGTACCTCCATGTACTTCATCAACAGATTGGGAAGAAATACCGCTTCCTCCGCAGCTTTTTCCGCAAGCAGTTCTTTTCGTTTTTCACTAAGCTCGATAATCCAGCCTTTGAGATTTTTAATAAGCTGCCGGATAGACTTCATCAGGCTGTTGGCGGCTTTGATTTCCCGGTTCAGATTTCCGATGTTGGTCTGAATCCCTCGCTTTTCCATCTGCCGGACAGCAGCACCCTCATGGACGGTAGGGATAATATCAAGCCCCTGTCTTTCATAAGAACGGAGATCCACCCGCTCCGGGCGGTTGTTGGCTTCCAGATAGCGGTTCTGGATGATCTCCCATTCATGCCGCCAGATTTCACAATACTTGCGGTCGTTCCAGTCAACCGTATCTTCCTTGTGACTTTTCCATCTGCCGGACGGAAGTTTTATCCGTTCCCCGTTCTCGTCAAGGTCATAAACCTTGCGGCTCTTGGGAAGCCATTTCCCATGTTCATCCATTGCCCGCATAGTCAGCATGACATGAGCGTGAGGGTTTCCGTCCCCTTTGTCATGGATGGCAAAATCCACGCACATTCCTTTGGAAACAAACTGCTGATTGCAGAAATCCCGGACAAGGGCGGCGTACTGGTCGGGCGGTATCTCTCTGGGGATGGTAAGCACCCACCGCCTTGCAAGCTGGGAATTCCATTGCTTCTCCACCGCTTCGGCGGCGTTCCATAAAGTATTGCGGTCTGCATACGACCGTGGGGCATTTGCCGGAAGCAAGATTTCATTGTGGACGATACCACGCTTTTCCGGGTAGTGCTTCACTTCCTGATCGTATCCACAGAACAGCTTTTCGCCGCTCTGGTAGGCAGCGGCGGCAACCGCAGACTGCTGTTGGCTTCGCTGCACAATCGAGATTTCGTTGTGTGGACAGGGCATTTCGTGTCCCTCCTTTCGGTAATTGGTGGATGGGGTGGCGTTTTACCACCTCATTTGGGGCAGAAAAAAAGCAGGAGACCTTTTCAGATTTCCTGCTCGGTGGTGCCGCCGGTGGGCGGCTGGTATTCAGTTTTGAAAGTTCGGGTCAGGGTGGCCCGATGATGAAATAAAATATCTGCATGAAGATTATTCAACTTCTTTTAGTAATTCTTCAACAGAAATACCGTAAAGTTTTGCAAGTGCAAAAAGATTTGATGTGGAAGGGTCGGATGTTCCATTTTCCCATTTTGAAACAGCCTGCCTGCTAACACCAATCGTTTCAGCAACAAATTCCTGCGTCATTTTGCACTGTGTTCTGTGTACTTTGAGTGCTTCACCCAACGATTTCCTCACTACGGATTTTTCCTGCCGTACATCTTTTGAATGGATATATTTGAGTAATGCACGAACAATAAGGGTAAGCAAACCAACAAAGATACATAAGAAAATTATTCCAACGATTATCATAAATACGGTTACTTTCATTTGACCACCTCCTAATGTTGCTGTTAGCTTCATTTCTCTGTACGGATATATTTAAGCAATGCACGAATAACAAGGATAAGCAAGCCGACAAAGATACATGAGAAAACTATTCCGACTACAATCATAATGATGTTTACTAACATTTGGATGACCTCCTTTCTTTGTTGGCTTTATTCTATCTGAATTACCGTGTTGCTACCACCAACTATCAAGCAATTATCAGTTGCATATCGGTTGCACAATGATAGCGTTCTGTTTTTTGACCTTATTATACTAAATTACCGTAGATAAGGATAGCTCGACTGATAAAACTTGCTGGACGGGAACAGCTTGCAGCGCAAGGTGTTTCCGGGCGGCAAGTCCACAAAAGGGTAGCTGGCGACAGCCAGCGCAGGGGAAGCGTAGCGTCCCCTGTATGATTTGGAGCAGACCATGACTGCGGAAAATCACAGCCCTCCGGCGAGGAGCCTTCGGAGAACGCAATGCACCAACCTTTGGGTGGTGTATAATTGCGCCCTTAGTAAACTAAGGGGGTTCCGGCATCTCCCGTTCCAGCAGTTTTTTCAATAGTTCCTGCGTGTCCTGTCTGTGAAAAATGAGTTTCAACAACAGCATGACATCATCATCTGTCAGGCGTTCCGGCTCTTGCAGAAAACTTTCCAGCATACCGCCACGGGTACAGAGCCGGTGCGTCCGTTCCTTTCGGGTAAGCTGTTTCAACTGGTGCTGCAATGCCTTTTCATCATTGATGGCTTTCCGCAGTTTCTTTTCGCTTTTTTCCAACTCCCGATTGAGTTTTTCCAGCTTTGAGGTATCAGGCAAGGGCAGCGTCCTCCTTTCCCGGTATCAGCACATAAATCCGGTTTGGTTCTCCAATGCCCTGACGCACCCGCATGATAAGTCCGGCAGTTTCCAGTTCATTCAGAGAACGCTTGACCGTCATGGAGCTGCGGGACAGGACTGCGGCAATGGCTGTGACAGGGAAGCAGACAAAGAGGATTCCGTTCTCGTCCTCCTGCCCTTTGGAGAGCATAGCGTCCAGCATCCGGCAGTACATGACCTTTGCGGTGCTGCTGACTGGAAATCCTGTCAACGCTCTGGGAAAAGGCATACAGGGCGGCAATGGTGTGTCTATCGTCATAAATTCAAAATTCATTCTGTGTGTTCCTCCTTTTTCTTTGCTCGTTTGGATAAATAACAGGGGCAGTCAATCACAACCGCCCGGAAGCTCTGCTTGCACCCATGCTGGCATTTCCGGCATAATTCGTTGTAAGTGACACGCCCCCGGTCATTGAGGTAAAAGGAAAGCTCATACTTCCTCTTTTTGCTCATTCTCGGCATATTGCGCTTCCTCCCGTTTTAGTGTATGGTTTCGGGGCGATTTTCGGTAAAATTACAGCCATAGAGCCGCTTAAAATCTCCCGAAGTATCAGCGATAGGGTAGACTGTCCCCCTATCAGATTGTTGTGTTTCGGTATCATTTCGGTGTCAGTTCGCCAGTTCTCCCCGGTGTCGTTCCTCCCCTGAATCTCACAGCGGCGTATCGCTCCCTTTGGTACGCTCGTTTTGGTCAGGGTTCCTCCATATCCCTGCCAAAATTCATGGCGCTACATCGCCGGGGAAGCATATCCCACACAGGCTGGTCATTCGATTGGAATAATCCATCGATGAACTACCTGTATCATAGAACATTTTTGTGCCCTGTGCCGTATGTCCACAAAGTAGGAATTAAGGGTAAAAATCAGAAATTTCCACGATTACGGAAAGTGTGATATAATCCAGATAAGCGGCAGCAATGAAACCGTTGGAAAGGAGCGTGTGCCCATGAAAGGAGCAACAAGCATACAGGAACGCCTTTGGGAACTCCGCAAGGACAAAGGCTTAAATCTGGAAGAACTATCAAAACTAACGGGTATTTCTAAATCAGCCCTTGGCAGTTATGAAAAAGAAGATTTTAAGGAAATCAATCATGGCAACCTTATCACGCTGGCAGACTTCTATGGGGTTTCCGTCGATTATCTGCTGTGCCGGACAGAGAACAGGGAGCAGATCAACACGCCACTGACGGAGCTGCATTTGAACGATGAAATGGTTGCACTTCTGAAAAGCGGTCGGATCAACAACCGTCTGCTCTGCGAACTTGCCACCCATAAGGACTTTATCAAGTTTCTTGCGGACATTGAGATTTATGTGGATGGGATTGCCACCATGCAGATTCAAAACCTCAACACCCTTGTCGATACTGTCCGACATGAAATCATAGAACGGTATCGCCCTGGCGAAGATGACCCACATTTGAAAGTGCTGCAAGCCGCCCATATCAGTGATGATGAATATTTCAGCCACATGGTTCTGGATGACCTAAACCTGATTATCCGGGATATTCGGGAAACCCATAAAAAGGATAGTGAGAGTGCGCCCCAGACCACTGTTGCCAATGAACTGAAAGAAAATCTGGAAGCGGTCGAAAATTTCAAGGGCAGCCGTTTGGAAAAACTGGCAGTGCTTTACTGCAAGCAGCTCGGTATCAACTATAAAAATCTGTCAGATGAAGAATTTCGCTGGCTTATTCGGATTCTCCAAAAATCAAAGAAAACGGGAACGCCTATCAACCAGAGGAAAAAACGGTAAAGGAAAACCGCTGTTGCATGGTTTGTTGGATTCCATGTAGCAGCGGTTTGTGCTGTGGTTATTACTTCATTCGTTTTCTTAATATTCGGCGATAATTTGTTTCTCCCTTTGGTGCGTCCTGTATAATTTCCAACACACCATCTTCAAGCATTTTATCAATGCGATTGGAAATCCATACATCACTAATTCCAAGTTGATATTTTCCTAAAACATTACCTATGACAATAGCCATTTTGAATTGCTCTGGCTGTTCCGCAATTTCACGAAGAATGAAACTATCATATATATCTTCTGAAACGCTTTGCAATTTACCATTTAACATTGCACGCAAAGGTGCATTTTCATTTTGAAGTTGATTCCATTTCATAGCACAAGCTGAAAGAAATACAGGATTAGCTTTCTCTTGTAGAGTTATATAGTTTCCCCATTCGCCAGGAGAGACCTCGCCCCATGCTATTTTGGATGTCATAGTATTTTCTTTTCCATATTCCCATGTAGGTAACTTAACCAAATAAATTGTTGTCTGGCAGTTTAAGGGTTGAAGTTGTTTCATAAGCCAATACATACCACAAAGCTCATCTGGATTATAGCTATACCAAATGCGAATTTCTTCCCCAGCTACATATCGTTCAATCACTGAGGTCAATGTAGTTTTAATTTTCTGTATTTTTTCTTCAACCTGATAATCTAAATCCTCTACAAAGCAGACAGACAGCATTTTCTTGAAAACATTTTTCCGCTGTTCGCCAATTCCATTATCAGAAATATCTCCCACACTAAGAGCCATATCAAAACAATAAACATCACAGCTCTTGCCTCCCAATGGAATAGCATTCTCCCAAGCAATGCGTTCTTGTTCCTGTGCTTGAAGCTGTGCTTTTTTCATTTCATCTGAAGATGGAACACTCCCGTCTTCATGCCTCATAAATATTGAAACAGCACTTCCTCTATACTTTCCCTTGCCGTAAGTTTGGGCAATTTTCAAACTTCCACAGGCACTTTCACCAAATACAATTTCAATCATCTTATATACCTCCGATTTAATTGCTCCCGTTATGAATAAATCATCTCATGCAAAACAATTTCTTCTGCCCGGTTATGAATGTTATTGCAACGCTGCACCCATTCCATTTGGTGGGTACGCTTCAATTCCTCGGTTACGCCCTCGGCAGTTTTCATCTGCTCCATGATGGTGTCTAACCGTTCCTGTGCCTGTTCGTTCAGGTCTGCAAGATATGTCCACAATTCCCCGGTCAGTATCAATGTATTCAATCTGGCTGGGTGGACTTCCCTTAAATATTCCCGGTGCATCCGTCCGTACTTTCCGATAGGGCGGTGTTCCTCCGGCAGTTTCAAGTCCGGGATGTAATAATCTCCGACAAGGATATAATCAATTCCGTTTTCCGTTATTCTTGGTTTCAATTCGCTCATGTTCCTTACCTCCTGTGGAAGCAGGCTCGTCTGGTACTAACTCAATCACATCGGTAATCTCACAATTCAGCGTTTCGCAGATACGGGCTAATGTATCCATGCTGATGTGCTTTCCCTCTTTGCTCATGTTGGCAATCATATTTGTTGTCATACCAGCGGCAAGCCTTAAATCCTCTTTTCTCATATCACGCTCTAACAGTGTGTGCCAGAGTGGCTTATAGCTGATGTGCATATTGTTTTCCTGCCTTTCTATCTATACCACCGGGGCGGCTGCCCCGGCAGGAACTTTTCTCTTATTATAGCACCAATCTTGTGAAATCACAATTTATTCTTGTAGCCTGCCGCTGATACCGTCTGGATTGTGCTTTTCCTTTCGTTTTTTGTTCCAACTAATTAGCCATGAACTGTTTTATTCCTTGTGACTTTACTGATGTGCGATAAAGAAGTAATAGAAGTGTAAAAAATTTTGCCGTTCCTATCCGGCACTTGCGCATTGTGTCGGATAGGTCGGGCGGTTATTCGGGCAAGTCCACCTTGCCAACAAAAGAATAATAAATCTCAATGTCCTGTCTGCGGGTCTTGTTCTCGTCATAGCTGCACTCATGCACAACGATTTTCTCTACAAACTCCCGCAGCAGAGTAGGGGTAAGTTCTTCAAAGCTGGTATGCCGCCGGACAACATTCATAAACTTTTCTGCGTTCACGGTGGCTTCCTGTGCTTTGGAAAGCTCCGCTTGAATAGCAGCGGCTCTTTCTTTCAGCTCCCGTTGCTCTGCTTCATAGTCTGCCGACAGCTCTGTGAAACGCTCGTCTGATATGCGCCCGGTCACGCTGTCCTCATACAGCCGCTTGAAGATAGCGGATAACTCGGCTATGCGTTTCTCGGAGGCTTCCAGTTCCTTTTTCTTGGCGGCGTTCCTGCGTTTGCCCCCGTCCTCGTTCTGCTCAATCAAGAGTTTCATAAACCGGGCTTCATGCTTTGCCGCATAGCTGGTCACTTTCCGCAGATTGGAGAGTACACCAGCGGTCAAGAGGTCGGTGCGGATAAAGTGCGCCGTACAGTCATGGGTGCGTTTCTTGTAGTTGCCGCAGATATAACAGTCCTGCTTGCGCTTGTCCGTCTGGTATCGCTGCTGATACATCACGCTGCCGCAGTCCGCACAGAACAGTATGCCGGAGAACAAACCCACTTCATCATAGCGGTTTGGGCGTTTGCGCTGTTTGCGAAGCTCCTGCACCCGTTCCCATGTTTGGGTGTCTATGATAGGCTCGTGGTGGTTCTCGAAAATCACTTGCTTTTCCGGGGGATTTTCTACACTGTGCTTGACTTTGTAAGAAAGTTTTTCTGTCTTGAAATTTACCAGACAGCCTGTGTATTCCCGGTTTTCAAGGATATGCACTACGGTATTGGTCGCCCACTTGCACTCATAGCCGGGGTGGTAGCGGCGGGTGCTGCCCGTCCTGCGGTATTCAAGCGTTCCCGGCGTGGGGATTTGCTGCTCTGTGAGCATACGGGCTATCTTGGTCGGACCATTCCCGGCAAGACAGAGGTTGTATATCTGCTTGACTACGGGTGCAGCTTCCTCGTCAATAATGAAATTTTCATCCTCGTCCATGAGGTAGCCATACACAGGCTTGCTTGTGATGGGCTTGCCATTCATGCCTTTTGAGCGTTTTACTGCTTTGATTTTCTTGCTCGTATCTCTCACCAGCCATTCGTTAAAGATATTCCGCAGCGGGGCAAAGTCATTGTCGCCCTGTGCGCTGTCCACTCCGTCATTGATAGCGATGAAGCGGACACCTTTCTGTGGGAAAATCATTTCCGTGTACATTCCCACTTGCAGGTAGTTTCGCCCTAACCTCGACATATCCTTTACGATAACTGTCCCGACTTTTCCGGCTTCAATGTCCGCAAGCATGGCTTGAAAACCGGGTCTTTGAAAGTTCGCACCAGAATAACCGTCGTCCGTGTACCAGCGCAGATTGGAAAAGCCGTTCTGCTTTGCATAGGTTTCAAGGATACGCTTCTGATTGGAAATGGAATTGCTTTCGCCTTGCAGCTCGTCCTCATGGGATAGTCTTGGGTAAAGGGCGGTAATTGGTTGTTGGTTGGTCTGTCTTAACATAAAATCCTCCGTTTCCGACAGCCAGCCCCACTATTCCGTACCTTGATTGTACCACATGGGGCGGCTGTCTGTATAGCGGCAAAAGCGTCAAATCTGCTTCTTTATGGTCAGTCAAATCGCCGTTTTTTGTGTAGCAGCTTCCGCTTCCAGCACTTTCATCATCTTGTCGGCTGCGGTGTCGGTTGCGCCCTGCTTGAAGAAGCCGGAAACGGTAAGGACGGAGTTGCCCATGCGGATTTCCGTCACACAGTCCGGGCGGCGGTCTGTTTTGGTGGTGCTTGTCTGTTTCGTTTCTGTCATAGGCTCTCCTTTCGCTGCTTCATCAGTTGCTTTAAGCGTTCCAGCTTTTCCTGTGCGGTTTCCTTTCGGAAGTTGCTGCCCGTGAAGCGGACGGGGGCGCACATGGAAGTCAGCCTGTCATAGATACGGGCGTGGGGCGTGTCCTGCGGGTGCTGCAATTCCTCCAGCGTGAGGTTGGTCGTGGCGATCAGCGGCTTGCCGCTTCGGTAACGGCTGTCAATCACGCTGTAAACCTGTTCCAGCCCGTATTCTGTTCCTCGCTCCATACCGAAATCATCAAGTATCAGCAGAGGGTAGCTGCAAAGGCGGGAAATATATTCGTTCCTGCCCTCAAAGCTGGCGGCAAGGTCACCCAGTATCGTTGCAAAGTTTGTCATGCAGACGGCAACCTCTTTTTCCATAAGGGCGTTGGCGATACAGGCGGCAAGGTAGCTTTTTCCCGTCCCCACGCCGCCCCAAAACAGGTAGCCGATATTTTCAGCCTGCATGGTTTCCCAGCTCTCCACATAAAAGCGGGCGGTTTCGGTCTGCGGGTTTCTGCCGTTGTCATGCTCAAATGTCCAGTTCCGCATAGCAGGGTCGGTAAAGCCCCGGCGTTTCAAGTCCTCCACTTTTTCAAGGTGCTTCTGTCGGCTTTCGGCGGCTTGCTGCTTTTCACGGGCTGCCCGCTGGCAGTCGCACTCTGCCGGGTGGCGGTCACGCCCGAAACAAGTCTTTCCCTCTGCAAAATAGGCTTCTTTGGGCGTATGGCACTTACCGCAGTATAAAAGCCCGTCCTCGCCTGTGTAGTCCTCCGCTTCGGCGGTAGTGGCTGTAATGTCCGTAATCATAGCTTCAATTCCGTTTTTCATAAGCTCTCGCCCTCCTTGCATGAATAATCGGGTATGCCCTGTTTCGGGGCAGCCTTGCCTTTGGCAGCGTCCTCCTGCGCCCACTTGTAAATGGTGGCTGCATGGCTGTGGTACTGTTTCCCGGTGGAAGCGATATGGCAGGAAAGCCGGTCAATATAATACTCCCACTTGTCGGGCAACTCTGTTTTTAGCCCGGAAAGCTCTGTATCGGTCAGTATCACATTGTTGTATCTGCCATAAGCGGCGGGGGCGGGGTGTCCCGTTTCTCCCTCTCTCTCTTTTTCTATCTCTATCTCTTTCTCTAACTCTATCTCTATCTCTGGTGGACGAATGTCGGACAAATGTCCGCCTTTTGTCCGGGGCGGTAAAAGTGCCTTGTTTTCCAGTCTTGCAGCCCGTTTCCGCTCGGCTTCGGTAGAGGACTGTCCTATCATCAGCTCAATGTCGGTCATATAGAAAGCCCCGCTGTCAAGCTGCTCCACAAGCCCCAACTGCCGGAAAATCTCTAAAGCCCTCTCAACCGTCCCTATCTGGTGGCGGGTCAGTGTCGCTATCATCTGCGCTGTGTAGGGGATATGCTCGTCAAGCTGCAATTTCCCGCCGTTTTTCAGCGATTTTAAGTACAGCTTCAAGAGGATATTGGAGTATAAAATCCCGTCTTTCATATCTTCCAGCAGCACAATGGAGTCGCTGTCAAAAAAGTTCTCTTTCAGCTTGAGGTAGTAATACTTGCGGTTATCTGCCATTGTCCCTGTCCTCCTTTTTCCGGCGTTTGGAGTAGTAGTGGGGGCAGAGTATGATAACCGCCCGGAAGCTCTGCTTGCAGCTATGGGTACAGCCCCGGCAGAGGTCATTGTATGTGATACGATCGCAGGTGGAATTCCCGACTTTCACTTGCCGCAGGAAAAAAGACCATTCCAGCCGCCGTTTCTTGCTCATTCTTGGCATGGGTGCGCTCCTTTCTGCCGTTTCCGCTGGTGTGGCGGTATCGGCGGTAATTCTGTATCATCTCGGTATCATTTTCGGGTTTTTTCTGCCCTATAAGCCCGTTAAAAAATCCTTTGGTATTTGCGGATAGGGTACGGGGCAGCCCCCTTGTTCTGTATAGGTTCGGGTACATTTTGGGGCGGTTTTTATCGTTCCTGTTCCTGCCTTTTCACAGGCTTGCGCTCCCGGTGTAAAATCTGGTCGATATTGCCCTTGACAGTCTGTAAGCGGCGGTATTCCTCCCGTTTTGCCCGGTAATCGTTGTAGCCGCTGTTTTTCTCTTGGATAAGGGTTTCAATCTCTGCTTGCAGGGCTTTATAGCTCGGCAGCTTGGAAATGCCGTTTTCCCTGAAATAGCGGGCGGCTGCGTCTGCTATGATAAAGTCGCTTTCGTACTTCTGACGGTAGGCTGCTTTTGCTTTGGCGTTTTTCTGCTGTTTCAGCCCGTCCCGGACAGGGCGGGTCTTGGAATAGGCAAGCACCTGCCGTTGCAGCTCCTTTTTCCCGTTCAGCGTCTTTTCCATCTGCTTCAGCTCTGTAAGGCTTTCCCGCATGGCGGTATAGGCGGCAGAACAGGCTTCGTCCAGTTCCTCCGGGGAAGAAAAGCCGTACTGCTGATAGGCGGTAACGGTAGCTGCCATTTGCTTTAGGTTGTGCTTTGCCGCCCAGCGGTCATAGCCCACGCCCTTGCCCTCGGCTCGCTTGGCTTCCCGGTCAACCATGCGCTGCAAGGTGTTGTCTGCCGGGGTGGTTTTTGTGGTTTTTTCCCCTTGTGACAGCTTTTTAACCGCGGCAGGGTATTCGAGTATGGCTTTGCTCTGTTCGGCGGCTCTGTGGGCGTTCTGCGTAAGCAGGACAAGGACAGCAGCCTTGTCAAAATCGTCCCCCAGCTTCCGGGCTGTGATAGGCTTTGTCCTGTCCGGCGTGAGGTAGGAAAGCCGCCCCCGGCTCTCCTTGACGGTCACACCCTCCCGCAGCAAAAGGGAAGAAAATTCGTCAAAGCTGCCAGCTTGGGAAAGTGCCTGCCGTATCGTCCGGCGCAGCTTCGCCTTGTCCGTTTCAAACTTGGTGGGCTTGGTCGGCTGTCCTGCGGCTTCTCTGACAGCGTTCTCTTTATCAAGGGCAAGCTGTCCTTTCTTTGCCGCCCAGTATTCCCGTTCGGTTATCCGTTCCTTGCTGCCGCTTAGGAGGTCGATTTGGTAAAGCCCCTCCCGGTGGCACATCTCCATGACTTCACTCTTGAAATATTCCATAGCGGCGTTGGTGCAGCGGTGCTTGCAGCCCTCCCGTGTGTCGGCTGGTCTGTCCATGTAGGGCAGAAGCGGGACTTCATAAATCCGCAGGGAGTTGATGACGATATGCACATGGATATTGCCGCTGTGGTTATGCCCGTCCGGGTGGGTGCAGACTAAGGCTTGGTGTCCGGGGAAATGCTCTTTACAGAACTGCTCGCCCAGCTCCTGCGCCCGGTCTACGGTCAAGCCGTTGTCTGTCCCGTCCCGTGGGTCAAAGCTGATGATATAGTGGTGGCTTTTCACATCTTCCCGTTTTTGGTTTTTCTCATAGCGGAGATTAGCCCGCATACAGGCAACAGCGAAATCCTCGCCCCCACAGTTGAGGGAAGAAATGCGGTAATCCTCCCTCGGTATCAGCCGCCCGTTTTCATCAAGGGTGGGCTTCATGGTAAACTCGTCATGCTCAAATGTGAGATAGGCTTCCGCTGCGCCATAGTCCGCATTTTTAGAGCTGATATGTTTGAATGTTGCCAACAGCGTCACCCACTTTCTGCAAGACTTCAAACTTTAGGGCAGCAAGGTCGGAAACCGCCGCCCGTACCTCCCCGGCAAGCTGCGGGTAGGGGCTGTGCCACTCGTTCAGCGTCCGGGCTATCTGGTTTAAGTTGCCGCCGATCCTGCCGTATTCGGCGGTCAGCTTCCCGACAGCGGCAAGCAACTCGTCATTGACGGGGGAAACGGTTATGATGGGGCGTATGGCTGCCCCGGTTATGGCTTGCCGGATAAACTCGGCTTGGCTCATGTTGTAAGCAGAAAGCCTTTCCGCAAACTCGGCGTATTCTTCCTCGGTCATGCGTGTCTTGACTACCCGGCTGCGGTGCGGCGTGTTATATCGTTTTCGCATGGTAAAACCTCCTTCGGCTGTGCGTGGTGTCCTCTCACTAATAGGAGAAAAACAGGGTGTAAAGCGGAACTGTTTTTGAAAAATCCGAAAAATTATTTTGAGGGATTTTCCAGCGGCGTAAGCCGCATAAGCAGGGTTTGGGGAAGGCACTCCCCAACAAGATTCCCGCAGGGGCAAAATGAGCGATAAGCGAATTTTGGTACTGCGGTAGAATCTTGCTCTGAAAAACTCCGGCGTTCCCCGGCTTCCGTACTTTCCGCTAACAAGACGTTTCAAAAGGGCTTTGCTACCCGCTATTCCGGCATATCTTGAAAATTTTCCTTTCACTACCTACAACACCACGCAAAGCAAAATGGACGGAGATTTTTAGAATTTCCCCTTATTCCCTACAACACCACGCAAGCCGAAAAAGGCGGACAATGGCAGTATTTTTTTCTTTGATACCCTCCACGGATAAGTAAGGGATTTTGCCAACTGCGGCGGCAATTTTCCCTTTTGTTTTTTCATACTGGGGATTTTCAAAAATGCCAAACAGGAACGAAAAAAAGCAGCAAATCTGTTGAATAGATTTACTGCTTTCTGGTTGCCGGCGAAGCGGCGGTTATTCAGTTGTAGGCGGTAGGGCTATCTCCCAAAGCGGAACTTGAAAATAGCTGTGAGAAGCGTCTGGGTGATGTAGTCCTCTGTATCTTGGTCTACCCGTCCATTCACACGGGCGGCACATTGTATGCGGCGGCGGTAATACTGCAATACAGTTCCCACCGCTTCCGGCTCCCCGCTGGTGGCTTGGACGATTGTTTCATAGGGGAGAAGCCTATTATTTCTCATATGCCATTCCCTCCATTTCCGCTTGGAGCTGCCGTAGGACTTTTCGGATATGGTAGCCCGCTGTGCTGCGGCTGCGCCCGTACTGTCTGCCAATTTCGTGCTGTGGAATACGCTTGAAAAAGGACAGGTAAATCATTTCCCGCTCCCGTTCGTCCAGCCGTGACAGGGCTTCCGCAAGTAAGCCGCTGCTGAAAATGACCGTATCGCCGCAAAGGGTAAGTATGTATTCCTCGTCCGGCTCCGGGGCTTGGAAATATTCATCTGTCGTGCCTAAAGGGTAGTGCTTTTCGTCTGTGAGGTATTCAAGGGATATTTCTCTTTTGTGCTTCCTGCTCCGTGTCCTCGCTGCGTTGATCGTTGCATTTCGGATAACGACTTTGCAAAAGGCATGGAAAGTGTACTCGATATGTTCCCGATATTCTTCTGTACAGGTCATGGAAAATCCCCCTTTCCTCCCAAAAGGGCTGTGGCTGGTTAGTAGTTGCTTTTTATGATAGTAAGGGGCGGCAGCACTTTAGGCTGTCGCTCCTTGACTGCCTAACTGCAAAACCGGGCGGGGCTGTCAACGGCGGGCGAAGCCCGTTCATCTTGACCGTTGACTGGCTCGGCCAGGTTTGCTATTTATCCGGCAAACTTGAATTTATTTTAAGCTATCACGTTTTACCTTTTTAAGCCTTACTATCATTACCATAGGAATTTCTTTGTTGTTTTTGAAACATTCTTCATAAAATCCATCAATGACAAATCCAGCTCTAAAACAAAGGTTAAAAATATCTTGTATGGAACGATGATAATAAATCTGCTCCTCCGGTTGCCCTTCAATCGCTATACCATAGTAACTGTGCGGTGTCATATATTTTTCAGTCAACGTGATAAAACAAGGGTGTTGCGTTGCAAAGACAAAAATTCCGCTTTCCTCCAACAGTTCATAAACAGCCATAAGAAGTGGTTCAATATCCGTAATATCCATAATTGCCATATTAGAAACTGCTTTCGTAAAGGCTCGATTTCTTTTTAATTCTAATATACTTTCTCTATTGGTCGCATCCGCTACACAAAATTCAATTTGTTTTGCATATTGTGATTGCCGTCTTTTAGCCAATTCTATCATTTTTTTGCTGTAATCAAAAGCGACAATCGAAGCGCCTCTTTGTGCAAGATACGAAGAATAATTTCCATTGCCACACGCAATATCCAAAATGTAATCCGCAGGATTAGGAGATAGAAGTTCCGTTACTTTGGGACGCACTACCTCTCTGTGAAATTCATTAGATTTGTCACCCATTGCATTATCCCAAAATTGTGCGTTTTTCTCCCAGATTTTTTTACTTTCCTCTGTTCCCATGTTCTCTCCCACTCCCAAAATTTGCCTTTTTGCTTCCATTAAATCTTCCTTACTATATTCCATTGTTACCCTCCATAACTTCTGATTGTTGCCGTCTTGACGATTATGTATCTTTTCTTTCCAAAATGGTATAGGCTTTTATTTTTATAATGCTGCAAAACTTTTCTTCTGTAAGGTATTCAAAGGATATTTCCCTTTGCCGCCGCTATTGGAAAGCCAAAAGCAGCGGCTTTTTTACGCGATATGACCGAAAAGTCTAGAAAGCAGGATATGTCATCATTTGTCATTTCTTCTCAATGTAATAACTGCATGGCATATCAAGCCAAATACAAGAGAAAAACAGCCACCGCCAAATAGTGATGCTCCCCACCCTGCACCCGACATTGTCATAAAACCGCCAACAAAGAAAATACCAATGCCAAGAAATATCCCGACACCATAAAAAAGTCCAATTGCCATATCATACTTATTAAATTGTCGTTTCTCTTTTTTTTCACATGTTTCCATTTTTGTTATTACCTCCTTCGCAAAATCGTCCATGTGGACTCCAAAAAGAAAACAAATTTTTTTCAACGTATTTAAATCGGGTTCATTAACATCTCTCTCCCAATTCGATAGCGCCTGCCGGGTAACATTCAATTCCCCAGCCAGTTCTTCCTGTGTCATTCCCGATTGTGTTCGCAGATGACGTATTTGCTTTCCTGTTGTAATATCCGTCTGTTTCTGGTTCAAAATGGTTCCTCCTCTCTGATGCTGATTTTATCAATATACGATACATTTATGCAGACAACACCACGGATCGGCTTTTGGCTGGACAATTCCAATCAAACACCACAGCAGACAGCAGAAACCATTCTGAACACCAGGAAGCCGGTATGATTGTTACATATAAGGGGAAGAAAAATTTCTTTTAAGTACTTGCTTTCCTAAAACTGATGTGATATAATAGCTTCATTCCAGAAAAGGAGTAAAAAATATGCGGCAAGGTATTCTTAAATAAAACTATAATCAAATAGTGGGAACAAAGAATTATGATAGCTCCTTTTGTGGGGGCTTGGTTTTTTGTACCCAATTTAAGAATACTTTTGCCTTATCAATTTTGACATATTCAAAAAACAGCAATCACAAATAGGTGTATGCTGTATATGTGTATGTCCGCAAATTAGAATCCCCAGTGGTAAAAGTATTTTACTGCTGGGGATTTTTATGCCCTTTGGGGCTGTAAAGGGAGGACAATCACATGAAAATAATCAATATCGGCATTCTGGCCCATGTAGACGCAGGAAAAACTACATTGACAGAAAGTCTGCTATACACCAGTGGAGCGATTGCGGAACAGGGAAACGTGGATAAAGGGACCACAAGAACAGACACTATGATTTTGGAACGGCAACGGGGAATTACCATTCAGACAGCGGTTACTTCTTTTTATTGGAATGATTATAAAATCAATATCGTGGACACTCCCGGTCATATGGATTTTTTAACCGAAGCATACCGCTCTTTATCTGTCCTTGACGGAGCTGTTTTAGTCATTTCAGCAAAAGACGGCGTACAGGCACAAACCCGTATATTATTCCATGCGCTTCAGAAAATGGACATTCCGACAATTATCTTTATAAATAAGATAGACCAAAATGGGATCGACCTGCAGTGTGTTTACCAAAGCATTAAAGATAAACTTACCAGTGATATGATTGTCATGCAGGAGGTTTCCCTGTCGCCAAAGATAACCATGACCGATATTTCTGATTTAGACAAATGGGATATGATTATTTCCGGAAGCGATGAACTATTAGAACGATATGTTGCAGAGGATTCTTTGGATATACAGGAATTACAATATGAAAAGTGCAAAAGAACCAGATGCTGCTCTTTGTTTCCTGTTTATCATGGGAGTGCAAAAGACAATTTAGGAACAGAAAAACTGATTGAAGCGATTATAGAAACTTTCATTACAGAAACGGACGATATTCAGTCTGAATTATGTGGATATGTTTTTAAGGTTGAGTATACAGAGCGGAAAAAACGGCTTTCTTATTTACGCCTGTATCATGGGACGCTCCATTTACGGGATACCCTGCTGCTGTCAAAAAAGGAAAAAATAAAGATTACAGAAATGTGTATTCCGTCAAATGGTGAAATCGTCCCGGCTGACCATGCCTGTCCGGGAGAAATTGTTATTTTAGCTGATGATACTTTGAAACTGAACGATATCCTGGGAAATGAAAAACTCCTGCCTCACAAAACACGGATTGATAATCCCATGCCATTACTTCGGACAACGGTAGAGCCGCAAAAGCCGGAGCAAAGGGAAGCCCTGTTAAATGCCCTCGCAGAGATTGCTGATACAGACCCTCTTTTGCATTTTGACATTGATACTGTTACCCATGAGATTATGTTATCTTTTTTGGGGAATGTGCAGATGGAAGTCATTTGTGCCATCCTTGAGGAAAAATATCATGTGGAGGCAGAAATAAAAGAGCCTACTGTTATATATATGGAAAGACCGCTTAGAAAAGCAGAATATACCATCCACATAGAAGTCCCGCCAAATCCTTTCTGGGCTTCTGTCGGGTTGTCCATAGAGCCGCTCCCTATTGGAAGCGGAGTGCAGTATGAAAGCAGAGTTTCACTTGGATATTTAAATCAATCGTTCCAAAATGCGGTTATGGAGGGGGTTCTTTATGGCTGCGAGCAGGGGCTGTATGGATGGAAAGTGACAGACTGTAAAATCTGTTTTGAATATGGATTGTATTATAGTCCTGTAAGTACCCCCGCAGACTTTCGGCTGCTTTCCCCTATCGTATTGGAGCAGGCTTTAAAAAAAGCAGGGACAGAACTATTAGAGCCATATCTCCACTTTGAAATTTATGCACCGCAGGAATATCTCTCACGGGCGTATCATGATGCTCCAAGGTATTGTGCAGATATTGTAAGTACTCAGATAAAGAATGACGAGGTCATTCTGAAAGGAGAAATCCCTGCTAGATGTATTCAAGAATACAGGAACGATTTAACTTATTTCACAAATGGGCAGGGAGTCTGCTTGACAGAGTTAAAAGGATACCAGCCAGCTATTGGTAAATTTATTTGCCAACCCCGCCGCCCGAATAGCCGTATAGATAAGGTTCGGCATATGTTCCACAAGTTAGCTTAACAGCTTGCAAAAGTCATATAAAATGAGATTTGAAAGGAGAATGTAACTTCATGTTTGCTAAAAATTCAAAGGCATATTCTGTCTACCTGCTGTTCCGATTTGTCTGTTCCCTGGCGGTTTCTATGTCCACAGTGCTTTCCATCGTGTACCACCTGGAGGTGGTGCAGCTGGATGCTTTCCAGCTTGTCCTGGTAGGGACGGTTCAGGAGACCTCCTGCTTTCTGTTCGAGATGCCCACCGGTGTGGTGGCGGATTTGTATAGCCGTCGGCGCTCGGTGCTGATTGGAATGTTCCTCTACGGCCTGGGCTTTCTGATGGAGGGTGCGCTACCGTGGTTCGCGCCGGTTCTGCTGGCCCAGGTTGTCTGGGGTTGCGGTGATACCTTCATCACCGGCGCTCTGGAGGCGTGGATTGCCTCGGAGGAAGAGGACAAACCCATAGACAAGGTGTTCC
Source organism: Ruminococcus sp. AM26-12LB (assembly GCF_003480785.1). Classification (NCBI taxonomy): domain Bacteria; kingdom Bacillati; phylum Bacillota; class Clostridia; order Eubacteriales; family Oscillospiraceae; genus Ruminococcus; species Ruminococcus sp. AM26-12LB. Next base: position 48,238 of record NZ_QUJX01000017.1, read on the forward strand.
TGCGGGGCAGTCAAATGGGGCAAATCGGCGGCGTTCTGGGCGTGGTGCTGGGCACACTGCTGGGAAACATAAACCTGCAAATGCCTCTCATCTTGGGGGGCAGTTTGTGCTTGTTGTTGGGGCTGGTGATGGTTCGCATCATGCCAGAAACCAACTTCTCCCCTGCTATTGAGGAACGGCAGGGCTTGCTTAAAGACTTTGTCTGCCTGTTCAAGCTCAACCTGGGCTTTGTGAAAGGCGCACCTGTGTTGCTGGCGCTCTTAGCAATCACACTATGCGGGGGACTTGCCAGTGAAGGCTTTGACCGGCTCTCCACCGCTCATTTTCTGGATGACACGGTAATACCCGTTATCGGGCCGCTGAACAGCGTCACTTGGTTCGGTGTTATCAGTCTTATCGGCAACGGCTTAGGTATTCTGGCTTCTCAGTTGCTCATCGCCCGCATGGAGAAAAAAGGGACTGTCAGCCGAACCAGTGTGGTCATGTCCACCAGCGCCGGGTATATCCTGTTCCTGGTTCTCTTCGCGGTGGGGCGGAGCTTTTGGTTCATGTTGTTGGTGTTCCTGCTGGCGGGGCTTATGCGCACCATCAAGGAGCCTGTGCTGGCCGCCTGGATGAACGACCAAGTGGATGAGAAAATGCGCGCCACAGTCTTTTCCACCAGCGGACAGCTGGACTCTTTCGGGCAGATCATCGGCGGGCCTATTGTGGGGCTGGTAGCCCAGCAGGTGTCCATACCCTGGGGGCTGGTCTGTACCGCTTTCCTGCTGTTGCCCGCGCTGTTCTTAGTGCCGGTGGCGGGAAAGAAGCGGGATTGATATGGCATAGTTAAGTTTACTGACGAGCGGGAGATTACTTCCGCTCGTCTTCATTTAGTAGCGCAAAATTTGAGGACTCTTTATTTCCTTATTCGGTATAGCGGAGGCGGCTGTCAATTCGACATAATTTTCTTGTGATACTTTACCGTACATGAGCATTTGCACCCGGATTGTCCGTTCCATATCCTTCCAGCAGATTGATCACTCCCCAGGCTGCAAGTCCGGCTCCGATCGCACAAACCAATGTTTTTAAGGTCGTAATTGCCGTTGTAAAAAATGCCATAAGTGTACCTTTGGAAAACTTACATTTTCCAGTCCTTTCTTAGATTTTTTCCAGAAAGGGAAGAAAACACTATATAAACCCTGCCTTTTGTGCTACACTAAGCATAGGATTTTCTACTTGGAAAATACCTCACACGTACAGTCGGTATATTCATTTTCGTCGATGGATACCGACTGTTCCTTTTTTCCAAATTATTCATGATTTCCTCCCATGATTCACTTCCCGACAATTTGTCGAGAAGTTACATCTGATACAATTCCACTTCATCCTCTGGTTTCAGTATCAGATTAGTACTCAGATATTTTTCAATATCAAAGATATTCTTTTTGTCATAATCGGACAGATATTTGTAGTTTTTATGTTTGCAAATATCGTATTTATTTGAGAAAAATGGTCTGACACCTCTCACCTGCAGAATACATTTTCCTCCGTCCATGACTGCTATTTCATCCTGGCTCATCAACTCCTTTCCTGTTTTCTGGTAGTTCATTCCATAAGACCGCTGACTGCCTCTCGTATCCGATGTGTTATAAAGATCTATGGTTTCTTTTCCCAGGATCTCCGCTATTTCCTTTAATGTCGTTTTTTCCTTTCCCCCCAGGAATAAGGTCGTATCACAGTTCCCTTCGATGGTATCGGCATTATCCTTATAAATTGCCTTAAGCTGAGACTTTGACTGCAAAATAATAGAAGCTGAGATTTCCCGGCTTCTAATCGTAGCAATCAATTTTTCAAATTTAGGAATTTGTCCGATGTTCGCAAACTCGTCCAGGAGACACCTCACATGAATTGGAAGTCTGCCTCCATATACATCATCAGCTCTGTCACAGAGCAGATTAAAAAGCTGTGTGTACATAATAGAAACAATAAAATTAAAGGTATCATCGGTATCTGAAATAATAACAAACAATGCAGTTTTCCTGTCACCAACCAGATCCAATTCCAGCTCGTCATAACTCATAAGCTCCCGCAGTTCCGCAATATCAAAGGGTGCGAGTCTTGCACCACAACTGATCAGAATAGATTTTGCTGTCTTACCGGCGGCCAGCTTGTATTTTTTGTACTGCCTTACCGCAAAATGGTTCGGGTCTTTCTGCTCCAGTTCATCAAACATCAGATCTACTGGATTCTTGAAATTCTCATCATCTTCCCTGGCTTCTGACGCATTGATCATTTCCAACAGAGTATTAAAATTTTTTTCTTCTTCCCTGCCTTCATACCAGATATAGCCAATCAGGGCACAATAATAGAGTTTTTCCGCCTTTACCCAAAAATCCTCACCTGATTGCTGCCCTTCACCTTTGGTATTAGCAATAATGGTTGTTACCAGTTTTAGAATATCTTTTTCACTGCGGATATATACAAATGGATTATAGTGCATGGATTTTTTGAAGTTAATTGTATTCAAAACTTTGATTTTATACGGTTCATATATAACTTTTCCCTCTTTGTCCCGCATGATTTTTCCATTCTCATCCGTCATTGGACTGCCTTTTGCCAGCATACTGCCAACCTCCAGAAGCACAGTTCCCTTTGGATCAGTAATCACATAAGAGCTGTGCATCTGCATAATGTTAGGCTTTACAAAAAATCTGGTTTTTCCAGAACCGGAACCGCCAATTACCAGAATGTTTTTATTCCTGGCGTATTTCGGATTCTTTGGTCTGCTTGACATAGTAAGACTCTCTGTTTCTGTGAGAATAATATTATTTTCAAATTCAGGATCAGCATATGGTCGTATATCTTTTTCTGTTCCCCATCTGGCAGAACCATACTCCACACCCAGCCGATATTTCCTGGCATTTTTCGTGCGGTAAATAATAATAAGCTTTACAGCCACGCCGCCTGCGATTCCACACAACAAATCTATATGATTCAAACTTGGACAGAGATTCTGAAATGCCAGTTCAAAATAGGTAATGGTATTCATAAATTTATCCCAGGAAGTTGCTCCGTTGTTTACCCGATACAACCAGGCAATCTTATTGAAAAAATAGGCAAACATCAGATAGGGGAAATTAGCTAAAAACAGCTTTTTCTGATCTGCCCTCTTCAATTCACTTACCTTGTCCGTAATCAGATTTTTCACATCTGCAAGCATTTTTCCTGGGATACTCTCTGAGGAAAAAACAGCTTTTCCAGATATTTTTCTCTTTTTCGGAGAGCCTCTGATATGCTGAACTTTTCCTCTTTTCTTCTTATGCTGCTGTTTTTTCTCAGTCATAAACTCTGCCCTCTGTCTTTCTGCTGTTCTCTTGCTCGTTCTCTGTTCTTTCCTTTAGACACAGCATCCTTAAAGTGCATAAGTTTTTCCATAATAGATGGCTTATCCTTTTTGTTCATCTGGACACCCAAATATTTCTTAAATGCCAGATTCATCATTTCTGTATCCTGCCCTTTAAAGAACACATAGTAGGTCGGTGGCTTGGTCGAACTGTCTTTTTTCAAGGCAAAATCTAAACGGTATTTTTTCGCCACACGCTCAAAGGACTTGATATTTCCATCTGTGATTTCAATATTGGATAAACCAGAACCCTGGCTTTTCAATTCTTTGTATGACTGTTTTCCAACCTTATAAGGATTCTTTCCCTTTTGCTTCTGTCCTGACAGATACTTCCGCAGCATATTTTTTAACACGTCGGCAGTCACTCTTGCAGTTTTAACCGACAATGCGATTGTTTTCTGTGTAACTTCTTCCTGCAATTTGCACGCCTCCTTTCGATTCTGATCAGCAAATTATGGTGGAACTAACAGATGGGGGAGATATATTTTCATCGGAATTTGGCTCCTTTCCACTTCCCGACAAATTGTCGAGAAGTATTCTTTAAAATATAAAAAGCCGGCTGATTCCAATTTCTAATAAAATAGACCAACCGGCTACAAATTCTCTATTTTGTTTTTTCATTAATAAGCTGTTTTTTTATGAATACCAGCATTGAAATGAACTCAACTAACAACTCATATGCACTATGTATATCATCCGTTCCATATTCAACAATCCCATTATGCAGAATATTATTTCTAAACGGAATTCTTTTATCAATTTCCTTTGTATAAGCGTCAGTATTTGCAAACACTACATATGTAATTCCCATAACGTAAAGTTTTCCCACACTCTCAGAAGACATTCCCTCATTTTCATCTATAGACATTCGTTTTACTATTTGTTTCACTTTTGAATAAGGCTGTTTCGTGTAATTTAAAGTATTATATATTAACGGTTCTATATGTGATAACAATATTACTAATTTTTCACGTTCACTTATGGACGGATTGCTTATAATACTTTTTATATAACAATGTAATTTATTTTCTTGCTCATAATACTCCATAAGTTCTTCTTCCGCATCTTCTTTATCAATAAGCCCATAACTGTCTACCAACCACCAGACATCTTCATAATTCAAATCATAATTACTTAGTTTTTGAACGTTTGCAAAAAGTTGCGTATTCTTAACATCATCTGGTATATTTTTTAAAAATTCTGTCAAACTTCCAAATAAAGTATCTGGTATATTTTGTGAGAAACGACTTATTTTTTTTGAAAACTCAAGTAACACATCACCCAATTTATCTGTATCTATAAAATGATCTTCTTTATTCATCAGACCCTCCCTCTACTTATTTGTTCAATTTTTTTTATTATAACCAATCATACTTATTCTGTCATTTATTTCTTAAACTCAGTAATAAATATACAGTACTGAATTGCACATACAACTTTCCTTCTTCCCAATCCATCTGATCCATCAGTAAACACTGAAATAATACATCTACATCCTGCAATTTATAAATCCGATTGCACGTTTCTGACAAACCTTTTAATTCCAGAACCTCTTGCATTGCGTTTCGCCTGTGCATAAGGCATTGCAGATATAATGCTTCCAGATGTTTCTGACTGAAAATAAGTGCTGTGATATCCTGTTCATTAACAGTACATTTACGTTTTTCTAACTCTTCCTGGGAAATATCCAGAAAACACCGGATATTTTCGACATATACATCACCATCAAATGTTGGATGCTTTTTCTTAATCCATTGTTTCGCCGCTACCTCCATATTCTTTCTGTCTCGATCAGATCTGGCACTACGGAAATTCAGCCTTTTGCCCATTTCTGCATAGATATTACTTTTCACCTGCCGATCTGCCAAAGCTGCGTATTCTTCATTGCGAAAAAAATAATCTAAAAGTTGGTTCATCTTAGCCTGACTATCTACCAAATGATAACATTCTTCGGAAAACCCCAAACCCGCAAATGCAACTGGCGCACTTCCTTTTTTGATTTCTTTTTCAATCACTCTCAAAATGTCTCTCTTTGATTCCATTTCTTGCTTTCCTTTCTCTTCTTCAATTTTCTGATTCTGTTCACAGATCATCAATAAGTTTTCATCTGCTCTTTTCGCTGTCAGTGTTAATGAATAACAAACTAAAACCAGAAACAGTGATATCAATACACTTCCTACACCAATCATAAAAACTTTTCCCCCTCCAATACATGAAGCAATCCGTCCCACTTAAAAAACGGACTGATTTTTTTCAGCATAGCAATCAAGTCCGCTTCATTTTCTATTTCAATATCCAAAAATTCTATTACACTAATTTCAAGTCCATCCGCAATTTTCTTTAATTGTTCTACTTTCGGCTTTCGTATGCCTATTTCATACTTCCGAATTGTATTCACATTAATTCCTGTTCGTTCTGCAAGCAGCTCCTGCGATAGCCCTCTCTGTTTCCGAAAATAACGAATCTTTTCATTTATCTCCATGTCTTTCATCTGTTGAACTTCTCGACAATTTGTCGGGAAGTTGTTCCCTTTCCCAGTTTTCTTTTCCTTCATATCCATACATAGATATTTCCTCATCCAACAGCCTTGCAACCATAAAGCAACAAGACAGCAAAAACAAAAGCACTATTCCTGCCATAATAATAATTATCAAATCAATCACATCTCATTCTCCTATGTAAGCGGTACAGAAAAAGCAGCCTTGACAGACTGCTTTTTCAATCACCATATTCTATTTTTGTTCTCATGTAAAAAGGCTTCCGAAATTGTGCGAATCCCAAACGCTAATCCATCTATGTAAGCGTCTCTCTGTTCTGTTTGTTTAAGATTTAAAGTATATTCCTTGTAATCCTCAAACATTGCCTGCAGATCCGGACTCATTAGACTTATCATTTCCTTTTCTAATGTTTCACACAGTTCCTTTGTCTCTTCATAACTTTTACTTTGTGTTTCACATTGATTCATTGGATAAATGCTATAATACAATTTTTCCAGTTGCTTTTCGCTCATTTTTGATCACCATTTCTTTCAGTCTTTTTATGATCCATACAATTCCAGAAATGCCGTTTTTTAGTAAAATTCCTGCTACAGCTAATAATCTCCAGGCAAGAACCCCTATTCCAATCAAACTTCCTACCATCAGTTTAAGTACCAACAAACCAAGCATTTCCCCTGTCCCCACATTTCTTGGAACAACCAGCAAAAACATTTTCTGGATTCCGAAAGGTATTCCCACAAAAAGCAATAATTTTCTCCAGTCTAATATTTCACCATTCATGCACATAGGGTGAACAATTAAGCAGATAATCATAGCTATTGCACCAGGAATTATCAATTTTGTTATAATTTCTTTTCCTCTCATATGTCACCTCCGTACATATCATGATTTACTTTTGCCTGGTAATAATTGCCTATTGTCGTTATTGAATTCATAAGACAGGTAAGCAAGTACGCTTTTATGTTCTTTACTTCCCTGGTATTCTCATGCAGACAGTCAAGTACATACTCTATGTGGCTTTCTTCCAGCAACAATAATCTGCTTTTTACGAACTGATATGGGTATTTCACTCCACTGATCGTAATATTCTCCCGTTCTATGCTGATTGTTTCCACAATTAGTGCCACAATTTCATCCAACTGTTGCTGTTCCCCCAGTCTGCATCGTTGTACAAGACAGTCATATTCAATATTTCTTTTTACAAGTGCAGTGTTCATCTGGAATAACTCCATCTCTTCCATCAAATCCATTGACTGCTGTTCGGAAGAATCTGAAAGATTGATAAGATCAGTATTACTAATATCAGTATAATTATAATTAGTATTATTAGGGTCGGTTTTTCCGACTTCTGTAGTTCTGATTTTTCGACCACGATAAGTCGTATTTTCCGACCTCTTGAAGTCGGTTTTTCCGACCCCTTGAAGTCGATTTTTCCGACCACGATAAGTCGATTTTTCCGACTCCGATAAGTCGACTTCTTCGACCTCTCGATTTTGTTGAATACTCTCTTCGGATTCATCATTGTTTTTAACATCTTTTGATGTCCTTAAAATAAAGTTCTTTACATAAATAATATCCGGTTTACCAAATCCTTGTTTGACTCTTTCAATTAATCCGATTCCCTTTTTGGTATCCAGTTCTGCAAGCGTTTTCATTGCTTTATCTCTTCCACAATTCATATACTGAATAACCTGTTCAACAGTAAAAATAATATAAACCTTACCCTCTTCATCAAACCACTGATGTCTGATAGATAAAGCCATTCTGTCCAGCATCAGCCCATAAAGAACCTTTGCATCGCTGGACAGATTACGGAAATATTCATCTGTGAATAATACTTTGGGAATACGGTAAAAAGCAAACTGTTCCGATTCATAATCGTGAAAATAACCAAACTCTATTTTTGTGCTTTCGGATTTTGCCATTTTGCTTTCCCTCCTTCCCTCGTTATTGGCTTTTCTTCCAGTTATCAAGCAGTTCATAGATAACCTGTTCAATCTGTTCTCTGTTATATTCCTTCGGAAAATACTTTCGTATTTTCTTTTCAGTTAAAGTAACTTTTCCTGTCTCTGTTTTCTTTTCATTCAGAATAAGCTGTACCGCTAATTCTGTCAGATTACCTTCATCGCTGTATTGCTTCAGTTTTGTTGCCATTGAACCTGTAACAGAGCTTGCTCCAGACACTATGCAGTCTTTCACCCAAATCTGCTCCGTTTCTGATAAATAGGTTAATGAAACACCTACTGTAAAATTAATCTTTCCTTCATCCAACAATTTCAGCAATTCCGGAATAAGACAGGTCAAGCGTATGTAACGCTGAACGGTTCTTCCACTGTCACCGGCAGCCTGTCCAACCAGATCTGCACTGTCAACAGAAGCTGCGTTTTCGTCTTTTATGCCCTGATGTTTTACTGCATCCATCTTCATCTTATAAGCATATGCCTTTTCGCTTGGAAGCAAATTTTCTCTCTGTATATTAGAATCCACCATAACGATTACGGCTTCATCATCGGTATAGTTCCGTATGAGTACTGGCATTTTACTTTTTCCAGCCAGTTCGCAACCACGTTTTCTCCTGTGACCAGCAATCAGTTCATATCCTCCCTCTGCGCGAGGACGTACCAATGCAGGATTTAAGATGCCATAATTCTTGATACTTTCTACTGTTTCAGCCATTTTTTCATCATCATTTACATGAAATGGATGATTTCTAAAAGGATGTAACTCATTTAATGGCACTTCAACAATCTGATTAAGAGTATTCTGTTCGGCTTCATTGATTCCAAGCAATTCATCATAAGAAGTAAGCTGAATTTCTTTCTTAGGTTTACGCATGATTCAGCACCTCCTGGACAAGTGCTTGATAACTGTACGCACCTTTTCCTTTTGCATCGTAAGAAAAAATACTGACACCTTCTGATGCAGTTTCGGCAAGAGCTTCTGTTCTTGGAATTGTCTGATCAAAAATTATAATCTCTGCTCCATAAGCATCTCGTACTGCCTGCTTATTTCTCTTTGAATTATTATAATGACTGCTGTCCATTGTAAACAGAATCCCTTCAATCTGTAAATCAGGATTAAATCTCTGATGAATGCCTTTCACAACTTTCAATAATTCCATGAGGCCATCTGCCGCATAGTATTGAGGCTGCACCGGAATCAAAACGCTATCAGCTGCACTTAACGCATTAATTGTCATCATTCCCAACGAGGGCATACAATCAATCAGGATATAGTCATAATCATTTTCCAAAAGTTCCAGATATTCTTTTAAGACTTTTTCTCTGTCCTCTACCGTAAATAATGACATGTCCATTCCCGAAAGAAGTTTATTAGATGGAATTACATCTATTCCTTCCTCATGGTGTAAAATTGCTTCCCTGGGATCAAATTCTAATCCCATAATGATATTTTCCATCATTGTTTTCAATGTTACCCTTAAGTTCTTTGGAAAACCAAGTCCCATTGTCAAATGTCCCTGTGGATCAGCATCTATCAGCATTACACGTTTTCCAACCTTAGACAGTCCTACTCCAAGATTAATAGTGGTTGTAGTCTTTGCTACTCCACCTTTTTGATTTGCGATTGCGATTATTTTGCACATGATATAATTCTCCTGTTTTTCTACTATTTTTTATTTACATTACTTTTTTCAATTTCAGCATAAGCTCTATAATATTTGCTCGTCCCTTTATTGGAATAAAGTTCCGATAATTCCATAACTTCAATTTTAGGATGACGCTGCAGGATTTTCTGAAACCATGCAATATCATTTTTTGTTCCCATCAGTCTCACTTTCAGCATTAATCTATTCCTCCAAGCATGGCATGTAACTTTTGATTGTACACTACATATTCCGGATAACGGATCTGTACTGCCTGCCAAAAATATGGTGCATATGCACAGCAGAAGATATCCTCTACTGTATACTGTCTGCACTCGTTTACCTGTTCCTCTGCATCTTCATAATCCCAAACGCTTGGCGTGCTGTTACAGTACAGATTAAATGCCATCCTCACTACTTTTAAGCTACCGCTTGTCTGCCATCCTTCATGTAAACATTTCGTTTTAACAGACCCCGTTTTAAAATTATAAATTCTGTCAGCATTTTTTCTGGTATCTCCATTAATACCCAGACAATAACACAATGCCTTATGGTACACATCCTGATACCGTACTTCTTGTAATTTTTCATAGTAGAATTTTTCATGTGCATCACTGATAAAAATAATGTTTTCTGCTCCTAACGCTGTACTTTTCATTTTGAACCTCCTTGAAATAAAAAAGGACCTTACCAATTGTTCTACCAATTAATAAGGTCATACTATATGTTACTTTTCTAAATTCGTGCTAGGGATTCCTCTTTAGTAAAAACTTAGTAAAACATCCCTACTGGTTCAAAAATATACTGTAAAATCAAGGTTTTTCAGAATTTTGCTAAGGTAGTGCCGTGGCATACAAAGAGTACGCGTATACTCATATTTTCTCCTTTCAAAATGCGCTATCCTGCTGTCATTTGCAGCGATTTGCGCGGTGTAAATTCTTCTTTATGTATCGGTCATTTCTATACAGAAAATGCAAAACTTAGCAAAATATTGCAAGATGTGTACAGTAATCGTAGTAGAAACGTAGTAAAAAGCGGGTGGAGGTACTACTGACTTTCCTCACTTAAATGCGATTGAATTCTTTCATCAATGAGAATATTAACATTGTCTCCGACAAAAGCCTTAAATGGGAATCCATCAACATCTATTATTTCAGATTTTAATGATACTTCTACACCCAGACGCTTGCTATCATTTATTATTCTATAATCAAAAAGAGACTCTGCGCTCCCTTTTGCTTGTTTAATACAAGACAGAAGTTCTTTTTCAGTTGATACTTGTGGTAAAATTCCAAGTATCAATGCTAATTCACTTAATAACTCTTTCTTTACCGCAAAACTTTCATCTACCGTTTTATCAAGTGCAGCAAATTGCAAAGAACGAACAATGTCAGAGAATTGAGCATAGATTTGTTCATTACTTTTTTCTTCCCAATAACTAACTTCATTAGCGGCTGCAGACGGCTTTCCATTAAACGTTGTATTCGGTGAAAAAGCGTAATAACTTTCCACCGCCCCCCGTCGAAGAATAAAACATCCTAAATTTTCTAAAATATCAAACAGTACAGTAATTCTCTTCTTAAGACTTATCCACTCATGTGAATCTGGCCAAGTTGCTAGTTCATCTGCACTAACCGTAAATAACCGTGCAACCAATGCACGACGGATAATTTTATCTTCCTCTGCTTCTGGATCTCGGTTTATCCAATACGGATGTTGGTTAAAAATCGTTACCATATTCTCTTTTTGAGTTCGAATTAACTCATCTGTTTTTGTCTTTATATCCCTAATCATACTTTGAAGATCCCCATTGCCATAATCATTAGCAATGTCAGTTGCTTCAGGTAAACCCGAAAATAAATTAATAATACTATTATCATCTGTAAAGCCATCTAAATCCGTTAAGACACATACTTCTTTACCAATAAGTCTAAACAGTTTTGTAATAATAGGGAACTGTCCTTTTCCTTCAACCGGAATAATTTGTGAACCTGCCACATCTAAATTTAAGTTAAGTCTATTGCAAAGATATCGACATAAAATCATATCGCTGGAACCTTCAATAAGCATTACTTTTTTAGCAAAAAAGCCCTCATTATATATAAGACTCATTCGCAAAAGAAATTCTTTCAATTTTATGCTATTCAATTCCGGTGTATCTGGCGAAATTTGTTTAGGTAATGCATCTTTACTAAAAAACACAAAGTTACACAACTCAGATGCAGTATTTAATTCAAGCATCTCTGCAGAATGGGTTGAAATAATAATAGTTTTATTGTATCTTTTTGCAGCACTTTTCATCTCACGAAGAAGATATGATTGTAATTGCGGATGCAAAGATACTTCTGGCTCATCAATTAATAATACTTCAACCACTTCATCAAATAGGGCAGCCAAAATTGAAATAACATTAACTAATCCACTTGCTTCTGCTGCAACTGAGTATTCTTGCTCACTATCGGTCTTTCCAAAAAACACCTTCATATGTCCAGCATCCCAACGAATAAAAATATTTCTATTAAATAACACCGATAACCTCTCAGATACCTTAATAAAAACATCCTTTCGTTCGTCCATTGCAAAGAAATCTCCACTTGCAGTTTCAATTTGTAAACGAGCACGTTTTGTCGCTTGATCCCCAAGTGTATAATCATCAATGGTATAACTGTATTGATTTGTTTTTGATCTATATTGTTCCATATTTCCAATTCTATTTGATGATAAATATCGAACCTTATCGCCACCTAACTTTCTTTTCATAATATCCCTTATTTTTTTCAATGTTTGAGTCTTTCCGGAAGCATTTGTACCAACCAATATTGTTAATCCCGAATACAGTGTTATTTGAACCTCTTGGTTGCCAAAAATCTTTTCCACGTTAAACTGTAATGTATGAGGATATTCCATAGTAATCACCTTGTCTTTCTCACATAAATTATATAATACTATTTCTTCTTTGATATATTTCTACTCGCGTTGTTCAACGGATTTATTGTACCATATTTATACAAGATTCTCTATACAAAAAACGCCCTGCAACCGCAAAGCGTCTTTCGTTTTCTTCTATAATCATATCGCCTTAAACATCTTCTGCAACACCGTCTTTTCTGCCTGCGTCCGTTCCAATTCCTTTCTGGCATTCTGCAGGTCTTCCAGCCGCTTCAATTCATCCTCTGCATCCTCAAGTCCCAGATGCGTATAGGTGTTAAGCGTAACACCTATATAACTATGTCTCATAAGGTACTGTAGCGTCTTCGGGTTCATTCCCGATTTCGCCATATTGCTGCAATACGTGTGTCGACAAATATGTGGACGTGTCAAGTATGGGACAAAAAAAGTATTTCTTTTTTCTTGCCGGAAAGTACCTGACCATTCCTATCAGGTACCCCAGCACTTTTATTATGTTCCACAAAATCGCTCTTGTCTAGAACATTTTATCTCTGCCCCAAAAATACATCATCAAAATTCCATTCAATTTCGATTTCCTCCTGGCTATGCACCTGGATAACCTTGATGATCTCCCGTAATTTCTCTGTATCGAATTTCTCCATGTTCAGAAATTCTTCCAGTTTCATTTCCTTCGCAGTATTGTCCTGCTCAAGCATCTTTGCATCACGTTCAGACTCTGCTATCTTTCGTCTGATTTCTTCCAGCTGTCTGCCTATCTTTTCCGCTTTCTGCTTGTACAATTCCCGGTCAATACGGTCATCTTTGTACTCATCATAAAGTTTCATTTTTTCAGAAGACAACTGGCGGCTCTGTTTCAATAATTCTGCAACATTCGTCTCCATATCTTTGCTCTGGTTCTTTGATTCAACAATCTTCCGGTTTTCCAGCATGGAAGATGCAAACTGATGAACAAGCTCCAGGATATGCTTTTCCATTGGCTCACGTCTGACCACCAAACTTCGACAGACATGATCACCGCTGGTACGCCCATCCGAACATTTCAGTAGATGCTCCGTTTCTCTTACCAGACAATGACCACAGTGTGCACACAGCATCAGTGCTGGCTGTTTCTTGTGTCTTGCCAGCGTATAATTGGTTCTTGTTTCTGCAACACCCCTGGATTTTTTCGGATGCAGTCTGTTCGCTTTTTCAAACAGTTCCCTGTCAACAATCGGATCATGGTGGTTTTCCAGTCTGATCCAGTCAGACTCGTCATTAAGAACCGCTTTATGACCGGTGTGCATACTGCAGCGTGTTTTACCCCATATCCGGGTTCCAATATAAATCTCATCCCGGATGATTGCAGATACTGTGGTTGGATTCCAGCGTTTTTTCATGATGGTATCAAACCGTCGGGACTGAACCTGCTCTCCTCTTGACATTTTCTGCTCATCACAGGTGGCAATTTCCTGTTTGTTCAGTTCCCTTGTGATCTCTGCAAAGCTCATACCTTCTGCAGCCATCTGGAAGATCATCTTCACCACTTTAGCCGAATCCGGATCAATTTCCAACCTTCCATCTTTGCCCTTTCTATAACCATATCTGGCATTTACCGGAAGCCTTGTACCGTTTTTCATTCTGGTCTGCATTGCGGATGAGATTTTTTTCGACAAATCCAGGCTATACATGTTATAAACCAGATTCTTGAAAGCCACATTCATACCGCCGGTCATCCCAGAGCTGGCTTCACTGTCATAACTGTCATTAATGGAAATAAACCGAATCTGAAGAAGCGGGAAAATATATTCAATATAAAATCCCACTTCCAGATAGTCCCTGCCAAACCTGGAAAAATCTTTCACAACTACACAGCCTATCTGTCCGCTTTTCATATCCTCCTGCAGCTGTTGAAAACCATTGCGTTTGAAATGGGTGCCGCTGACACCGTCATCCACATATTCCAGGATATCTGCCCCATCCACGCCAAGCTGATCGATCACAAACGATTTCAACAGGATCCTCTGAGAAGTCACACTGTCACTTTCCAGTTTGGTTCTGCCATCCACATTCCCATCTTCCATAGATAAACGGATATAGACAGCTGTTTTCCTATTTTCTGTCATCTTGACTGTGCCTCCTTCTCTTTCATTATCTTTTGCAATTCAGCGAACTGGTCATCATATACCAGTTTGATCTCATAATCATACTTACCATGGATAATAATGGAATCCACAAAGGCTTCCACCATTTCTTTTGTCAGCTTCCGCTTAGACATATAAGTATGTATCACTTTCCCCCATCCTTCTTCGATATGATAATCTTTGGAATACCGTACCTGCGCCGTCAATACTGCATCCAGACGTCTCTTGATGTTTTCTATTTTATTGGAATAGATACGGGAAAACTGCATGTACTCTTCTTCTGTAATCAGGCGTTCCGAATAATCCTCATATAAATCAGATTTACGCTTACTGATCCGGCTCAGTTCCCGCCGAAGTTTCCCTACTTCCTTGTCCAAAAGCAAATATTGCGTCTGGTTTCTGGAAGCGGAGTTCATTTCCCGGATCATTTTTTCTGTATCCAATACGTTTTTCATATGTGACTGGATCAGACGAAGGACATCTTCATCCATGTATTCTTTTTTGACCCTGTGCCCCTTGCACTGGTTTCCTCCTGATTTATGGTTTGCATTGGCACCGCAGATATAATAAAATGTCCCGGACTTTTCCCTGGACAGGATCATGCGGTTGCCACATCCTCCACACCTGATCTTGCCGATATAAAAATTCTGGCTCCGGATGGCTCCATTATTCAGCTGATGCCTCTTTTTATATTCTTCCGTAAATTCCCTGATTTTTTCCTGCACCTGGCGGAACAGCTTTTTATCTATAATCCCTTCGTGGGTATTCTCTGCATAGATCCACTCACTCTCTGGTCGGTTTCTCTGCTTATTTCCCTGAAAAACGCTCTGCTGATATTTTCCATATACGGAATCGCCGGTACAATGTACATCCTGAAGCACACGTTTTACTTCATAATTATTCCACGGTTTGGACTCTGAGGACGGTTTTTCCCCGGATCTGTAGTACTCCCTTTGCAAAGTTGGGGACAAGACACCATCTGCATTCAGTTTTTTTGCAATATCACTGTAGCTGCAGCCATCCATATACATAGAAAAAATTGCCCGTAAATGTCCGGCAGCTTCCTCATCAACTACCAGCTGGTGCTTGTCCTGTTCTGATTTCCTATATCCATAGGGTTCCCAGGCACCGGTAAATTTTCCTTCTCTTCATAGGTTTTTTTTGCACTGCTGCTCTTTTTTGCAAGGTCTTTAGAATAGAACTCATTGATAATATTCTTTAAGGGAACAGTCAGATCTACTCCCTCACGGAAAGAATCAAAATCATCCGTCACTGCCAGGAACCGTACATGAAAGAACGGGAATACACGCTCAATATAATTGCTTGTTTCTACATAATTCCTGCCAAGCCTGGACAAATCCTTTACAATCACGCAGTTGATTTTCCCATGCTTGATATCTTCCATCATCTGCGTAAATCCAGGACGATCGAAATTTGTACCGGAATAATCAGAATCCTTATAAACTTCTGCAACCGAAATATCCTCTGTATCAGCCACATAGTTTTTCATCAGTTCCACCTGGGTTTCTATCGTCCCCCTCTCTATCGTTTCCTCTGTTTCCGTAGAAATCCTTGCATATAACCCTGCCCGGAACGGTCTTTTGATCTCTTCCTGGACGGCTGCACTGCTGACCGTTTCAGGAATGCTTTTCCTGCTTTTTCGTGCCATTTTATACAACCTCCTTTATCTTGACCTGCAGATTGTTATCCAGATCTGTTGCAGCCTCCACTCCCATAGCCGGAAGCTGTGTCAGCAATGCCTGATAACAGTCATCAAAGTCAAAGACGATCTCAATATTCTTTTTGTCATGGACTCTGATTTCCCGAATCAATTCCACAATTACCGTCCTGGTCAGCACTTCAATATCCTGATATTTCACAAAATAATCCAGCCATGTGTTAGAAGCGTCTGCTTTTTCCAGCATGTTATCCATTTCTTTCTGGATTGCCCGGATACTCTCTTCTGCATTCCTTAGCCTTTTTCCATATGCTGCATGAAATTCTACATAATCTTCTTTTGATACGATGCCCTCTTTCATATCGGAATAAAGCATCATGCGGAGTTCCTTACAGCGTTCTGTCTCCATTTTTTTCTTTTCCAGCCTGTCCTGGAGTTTTTTCACATTGATTTCCTGAAATGGTACAGTCCCGATAAACTCCAACACCCTTTTCAAATGCAGGATGTTCTGGATATGCTGTTTCAGTATTACCAATACCACGTTTTCCAGATCTTTTTCCGGGATCCTGTGACTGGAGCAGCGTTTCGTTTCTTTATTTGTGGAACATAAATAATAGACATATTTCTTTCCACCCACTGTTGAGACCTTTCTCGTCATCGGTGCCCCGCAATCCGCACATACAGCAATGCCGGACAGCAGATACACCTGCTTCTGGTCAGGAGAAGTACGGGTATCCATCCCCAAAAGCCGCTGGACGATCTCAAAATCCCTTTCACTTACCAGCGGTTCGTGGTTCTTTTCAATACGGATCCAATCATCTTCCGGCTTTACGTAGGACTGCTTCACTTTATGGTTCGGTGTCGTACGTTTCCCCTGCACAAGGTTTCCAATATAAACCTCATTTTCCAGTATTCTGCGTACGGTAACAGAACTCCAAAGAGCCTGCTCTTTCTGTCGGAACCCGGTTTCATAATGACTCCCGCTGCTAATCTTATATTCAAATGGGGAAAGCACACCCAGTTCATTCAGGCGGTTGGCAATCGCATCCTGGCTCATTCCCTGCAGTTTCATCTTAAAGATGTCCTGCACTACACTGCCTGCAACCGGATCAATCTCCAGCCTATGCTTGTCTGCCTTTGCTTTCTTATACCCGAATGCCACAAAAGGTGTGACACATTCGCCTTTTTTCCTCTTAATCTCAAGGTTACTTCTTATCTTAATGGAAATGTCACGGCAATAAGTATCGTTGATTAATTTTTTGAATGGGATAATAATGTCATCAGCCTGATTCTTTCCCTGAAGGCTGTCATAATTGTCATTTATGGCAATAAAGCGCACACCAAGAGCCGGGAATAAACGTTCAATGTACTTCCCGAAATCAATGTATTCCCGCCCAAACCGAGATAAACCTTTCACCACTACGCAATCAACAATCCCACGCCTGATATCTTCCAGCATAGCCTGGAATGCAGGGCGCTCAAAATTAGAGCCTGTGTAGCCATCGTCAACCCGGACGGAAACAACTTCTATATCTTTTTTGTCTTTCAGGAAATCCAGAATCAGAGCCTTCTGGTTAGAAATGCTGTTACTTTCCAATTTTGCAGAACTGGAAAGATCGCCATCTTCTTTGGATAATCTGACATAGATGGCGGCACGATAGATTTTATTGAAATTCTGATACATATCTTACCTCCTCTTATTACGTCAAAAAACCCATGTAATAAAAGGGGCCGCATAATTTGTCCTTACAGACATTTTAGCACAGCCACCCCAAACTTTCCAGTACTTTTTCAGACACTCAGAAGCATATTTTCAAATGCCTGCTCCAAAGATATCCCGTTATTGGCAAACCTTACTTTGACCTTCATATTGCCGATCCGGACCAGATACGGATTTCCTACCTTATTCAGATATGATTCCCGCCGTTCCTTCAGGCTTTTATTCCTGTCTGCTTTTACAGTCAGTAAATCTGTCATTTCATCAATATTTACATCACTAAAATCCTGTTCCAGATACTTTCTATATTCTTCTGCTGTCATAATCCCCCTCCTCATAAACTCCTGTCTGAATCTCCACTGCTCTGGTAATCCTCCGCATTGCATCAGAGCTGACATGACCACATTTTTGGATGATACTCTGAACATCAATGCTTGTGATCTGTTCCGCCAGTACCAGCCCATGCCGTTTCAAGCCAACCATTTCATAACGGTTAATAAACACATGGGTCGGAAGATAACGTTTTTTGTACACCCTTGAAGTAAACGGCACTACCGTTACCACCGGGCTGTATGTATTCGCTTTATTATTGCTGACAACCACTACCGGACGGATTCCACTCTGAAGGGAAGTACCCGGAACCTATCCCAAATTAACCATAAGGATATCGCCTCTTTCAATTTTCATTTATTCGTTCCTCCCATCCTGAAATTTAATCGTAAAGCATCCATTATTAGCTCCACAGGAATACGGCAGAGACATTCAAAATGAACGCTCTGCCGCATAACCTCTATAGCCAATTTTCGATTATTAAACAGTGCTCGCTCGATTCTATTTATCCTCGATACCCCGAATCGTTTATCCTGCTGACGCAGGCAGGGAATAATAACCTATCTGACTGCATTCGCCAGATCACAACCCATATGCTCACGCACACAGGCTCCGACAGTTCATAGGTTTGCCGGTTACAGACTTTTCACGGTCCGCAAGTGTATCGCACCCTATACAGATCATCGTATCATCAACCTGCCAGTTGATTTTCGGTCAGTGCTTATTCGCTCGTCCGATCTTCATCAGAGTCATGGCGGCAGTTTCCTTGTGCTTCCTGCATAAGATGTCACGTCAGTTATTACTGGGTATTCAGTTTCCAATGTGCTTTTGAGGAGTCCTTAAAACTCTCTCTAATTACTAAATTCAACCGACTTGCCCGGATGCAAAAAAATCTGCTGATTTTTCAAAAATATTTTCCTGATACATTCTCCGCATCTTGTGTAAAATTGTTTTCAGCTTGTACGCCAGAACCTGCCGGGACACTCCCATAATCCCTGCCAGCTGTACCTGCGTTTTATTCTCAAAATAAATACTGTAAATAATCATCCGTTCTTCTGCATCCAGCTGATTAATCACCTTATGGATATCTCGTCTCTCCACACTGCTGATCACGCTGTCTTCGACATCACAGCTATAGTCCGGGAAATCCTCGATAGAGAATTCATAATCCTGTCCATTCGTCTCGCTGTAAGGGATTTCCCGCAGTTTCCATTCAACACTCTCACCTTTTTCATTTTTAATTTCGACCTTCCTTGGCTGGCTGCTTCGGTAAAAATTATTCATGGCATAAGCCACTTCCTTTGTGATTTCAATCATCTTTCCATCTACATTTGCGTAGTATTTCCCGTCGTATTTATATGGATGTTCAATATACATATCCGTCCTCCTGAATTTGAAATTTGTTTGCCAGTTTCAAATTCAGAAGGCGGTCCTCTGATCTGGTTCATGCCTACTCCACCAACTACTGCCAGGTAAAACCTGCAGGTATTGGCTGAAAAATTCAGGCACGAAAAAAAGCCCCAGTAGTCTTTTTTAACTACTGAGGCTTCCGTCTCTCAAATATAATTCAGTTTTCTATGCCTTCTTTCATCAGCATAACCATTGTATCAGAACAATGTTCAGAAAGTGTCCGTTTACAGGGCTTAATAGTTCATTATTCTCATTGGTTTGTACACATTTTCCAGGGAAATGTTCACTTACTCTTTTTCCCTAACAGCTCATCCATTTTTATCTGAAAATCTAAGGATTTTTCATCAGCTCTCCATCCACATACATCTGGAACTTTTCTGGATCATGGACAATATCATAGTCCATTCCCCATTCAACAGGCTTATATTCCACCACCATTACCGGTTCCTGTCCTTCTATCTCATCTTCCCAGAGATATACTCTAAGATTCAGGCTGGTGGCATACCCATAATCTGTAGAGAATCTAACAGACTGAAAAGAATTATCCTTGCATTTTTTGACAAGGAGTTTTGCAAAATCCTCTTTATCTTCAATCTGTTTTCTGTTTGCAACAACAGTAAGTGTTTCATCTTGATTTATTTTCATACTGCTAATGACATCCGGCTCTCCCTCTTTATGCTTCTGCGCACAGCCCGAAACAAGGGCTGCTGCCAATAACAGACATAATAACGTATGCTTTTCCCTCTTCACTTTGATGATCACCTCCAGTCTGCTGTCAAAATACTTACTGCATAGTTAATTACTTCCTCCGGTGTTGGTCGGTTCCCTTGTAAATGTCAAGCAAATTTTTACATCGTAAGGTAATGAGTTTTTTCTTCGTACGATAAGCAGTTTTTTACACTGTTCGGTAAGAAGATTTTTACATTGTATGGTAAGGAGTATTTTACTCCCTATGGTAAAGAGATTTTTACACCTCTTCCTGCCTAGATAAGGTAGTCCCTTTAGCTGAACATATCAGGATGTTTCAGCCTGAAGGACTCTCCTCTGAAAGAATAGCAGTTCGCATGGTGAAGAATCCTGTCCAGCAGGGCCGTGGTCAGAACTGAATCACCCATCATCTCAGCCCAGTCCATGATCTCTTTGTTGGTAGTAAAGATAATGGATGATGTTTCATAGGTATCACTGATGAAAGTGAAGAAACGGTTTGCCTGACTTCTGGTGATAGGTGTGTATCCGATCTCATCAATGATGATAAGCTGTGCCTTCTTCAGGTTTTTTAGCCGGAATCCAGCAGAACGTTCTGTTTCTGCAGTATCCAGTATCTTTACCAGATTGACCATCTTCTCAAAGCAGACGGTATAACCATTGTTGACCGCATGCAGCCCAAGTCCTGCCGCAACCATTGTTTTACCAAGGCCAGGCGGGCCTGCCAAAACGATGTTTCCGCCATTGTCCAGCTAGGATAATCCTTTCAGTTTATCCAGCTGTGCCTGTGTAATCCCGGAATCAAGTTCTTCAGGATCGAATTCCTCCAGCGGCCTGATGTTTGGAGGAAAATGTGCTGCAGAGTAGTTCCTTTTCCTGCGGCGTTCATTCCTTCCGACTACTTCTGTTTCAAGTACAGCAAGTAGGAATTCCCTGCAGGAAGAACTTTCCAGATCTGCTGTTTCCAGCAGGTCCGGTAATGCTTTGGCTAAATGTTTCAAAGTAAAAGTTTGAAGTAATGATATCAGTCTTTCAACAGGAATACGTCCGGTATCCATGCTTTTCATGATCTGTCTGTTCATACGGCAGCCTCCTGCCCGGAACGGTTCACACGTTCCTGAAAGGCTTTTCCGTATACGGAAAGATCCTTGTATTCCACACGGTCAGATGAAACCACAACTCTGGCCCCGTCAGAATCCGCAAGACTTCTTCCTGCTTTGACGTATTCATACACGACTTTAAACTGTGAGAACTGATATCTGTAGTTGTCGCAACAGCGTTTCATTACATCTGCAACGAGCGCTCTGTCCGGATTCTCTGAATCCAGGAACTGTTCGATTGCTCCAAGCTGTTTGCTGATATGGCGTGGATTTTCCTTCTTCACACCGTTGATGAAATGCTGGAAATCATAACAGTTCCATTTATCACAAAGCCGTTCCATGATCTCAATCCAGTCTCCTGAATCACCTTTACGGTGTTCCGGAAGCTGATTAAAGCTACCTCTGCGTTCACTCAAAAGATGCGTACAGAGGAAACGTAGATCTTCATCATAAATATGTATCTTTCCTGCCGTGATCTTATATTTGACTACACTGTACGCATAACTGCGCGGGACAGAGTAGCGGCAGGATCTGAAAAGAACATAGGGTGTTCCTTTGCATTCATAAGCAATAAAACTATTTGGCGATGTTTCATAAACAGACGGAAGTACAGAACGCAGGGAATCTTTTTCGATATCCCTGAAGACTGCCATCGGGATCCTTAAAGTCGCCCGATGGATACGTTTATTTTTCCGTTCAAGCCATCCCGGCAGGGAACGCCAGACATCATCGATACAGGTGATTGTTCTGGCACTGAAAAAGTTTTTCTTCACAAAACCAACCGAGTTTTCTATAGGTCCCTTACTTTCAGGATCTGCTTTATTACATACCCAGAGCTTCAAATCCTGTTCCGTACAGAAATCCCCAAAGATTCTGGTCTTGATAACTTCACCATAAGTTTCACTGGCTACAAATACAGCATCCTGATCAATGACCAGGACAGCCGGTCTGCCTCCAAGCTTACAGAAACTGCGGTAGATCGCCTGGCAGGCTTTTGTGGCATTATACTTATGGTCCTGGGCATAAACACACAGGATCCTGCTGTAACGCAGGAGAAGGCAGATAAAGTGAATGGAACCTCGTCTGGAGAGTGTGACCTCCCCAAAATCAATTAGCATCTGTTCTCCCGGAGGAGTATCAAACACATGATCATAGATCCTGCGATGCTGGTCACTGGGATCGATCTGTCCGCTTTCTTCCAGATGATGGACATAATTACGCAGGGTCTGCTCATTTTCCGGAAGGCAGTCAAACGATCCGTTTTCAATGAATTTCTCCTCGAGGAGATCATAAACAGAGGATATGCAGAAATCTTTTCTGCTGTTCGCTTCCAGAATGGAAATGATGGCTTCCTTAAAAGGCGAAACATCAAATGCCTTGTCTTTAATAAGCTTTTTTCCCGGATCCTCCGGGATGACATCCATGT
Organism: Ruminococcus sp. AM26-12LB; assembly: GCF_003480785.1. Lineage (NCBI taxonomy): Bacteria > Bacillati > Bacillota > Clostridia > Eubacteriales > Oscillospiraceae > Ruminococcus > Ruminococcus sp. AM26-12LB. The sequence continues at coordinate 71,121 of NZ_QUJX01000017.1, forward strand.
CATAGTACTTGGATATCGTAGGGCGGCTTGGGGGTTTCAGACCCTGTTCCTTGTAATAGGTCAGGATCTCCGTTTTCGTATAGCCGCGAAGTTTTAAGTCTTGAATTTCCTGCATCTGTGTTTTTCGCAGCATAGTGATCTCCTTTCGGTATATTTACTGAATTCAGTATACCGTGGAAATCGGCTGTGTTCTCCTTTGATTTACTCACCACATGTAGGAAAAATGTTAAAAAGTGCTTACCGCGGCAAGAAAAAACTGCTTACCGTGGAGTGAAAAAACTCCTTACCATGTGGTGGCAAAATCATCTTACCGCACACATTCCCTTTTATTTTAACCTTGCGCCATTCCGCCTGTACCTTTGGATCCGGGTTATCATATCCGGCATCAATTGCTCTCTGGATTTTCGCATATACCTCTTCTGGAGTGGTATGGAATTTTTCAGCGACCTTCTCAAAAATAGTATTTCTGTTCATTTTATATCCCCTCTTTTTGAATTAGTATTAGTTCTTTAGAACTACTATAGCACAGATAAAAACAAAACAGAATCCCTATTCGTTTGACAAATTGTGACAAAAACCACAAAAAAAGAAGGGCTTTCCGCCCCTCCTAATAAATATTATTCTGTTAATGCCCTGACCGCTTTGATAATTTTCTTCTGCTCTTCTTTTGGAAGTTTCCCGATCATTTCTGATAATTCATTCGTCACACCAGTTACAGAATGTGCCACAACATCTATCAGAAGTGAATCTGCAGAAACTTCCAGAGCGTTGGCTATCGCAACAAACGTATCCAGTTTTGCGGCTTTCAATCCCCGCTCAATCACACTTACATGTGTCGGACTCAGTTCCACCATGGCAGCCAAATCTTCCTGTGTCAGACCTTTTGCTTCCCTTGCCATCTTAATTCTCTGTCCTACAGCTTTCAGATCCATCGCAGCACCTCCTTTAGAACTATTTTTCGGTCTAAAGTTAGTATAACTACCGCCTGTTCCGATATACAGAAGCTGTAAAACAAGTTATCGTTCTATAGAACTATTTTTATTATTTATATCACTAAATTATTCATAATTAGCGGTATTTTTCATTATCATTCTTTTATTTCAAACAACCCTCTATCGTCAGCCGGATACACTATTCCTGAAATAGTAGACGTTTGATTATTGGGATCGAGATGCACTTGTTTCCTATGTGCCATAAAATAAACGTGTTCTTTTTCTAACTGTATTTTATATAGCCATCCCGCTCCCCAAAATGAAGAATAATTATTCTTATGTGAGAAAGTCACTTCATGCAGTGGCGAACTATATAATCCATCGGCATTAAGTAGTTCTTCTTTCTGTATTTCATTTGTCATTCCCCAAAAGCCATAAAAAATGCCTTTTTTAACTGCTTCCATAATTAAATACATTTTTTCATAGAGTAGTTTTTCTTCCTCTGATACATCTTCCGTTTCTGATATTATTTCTAGTGCTTTTTCTGAAAAGGGAAGTAACTTTTCTTTTTCCCTCATTAATAAATACTTCTGAGTTGCGGAACTATTGAGTAAATTTTGATGTTTTTTATAGAATACAGCAATTGTCTTTACCAATAATGTTCTTTCGACTGATATTTGAACATCTGAAATAGCATTTTTCACTTTATATGTCCAGCTTTCAGGTATAACTTTTTCATACTCTCCACCTGAAATAATAACTGCTACAAGTTGTTCAAATATACTTCCAAACTTAACTGCCGTTAATGCAAATGATTTTATTTCATCATCGGAAGATATTAACTCAGCAGTTGGCAGAAAAAAATCTCTATGTTCTATTGAATCATCTGTAAGAACATTAACAAATGTTTTATATGCCATATTCCAAGAATAAAAATAGAATTGAGATGTTTTCTTTTCAGCAAATTGTTCATATTGGCCAAATGCTTCATTATCTTTATATTTTTCTTCGATACCCATTTCTAATTGAAATAATTCTCTACCTTCTTCTGTTTTTCGAAGAAGTTTTCCCAATCTAATCGAATAATCTAGCACATTCATTCTTTTCTACTCCTTTTCTAATTCATTCATAAGTTTGTACATTAAAATCCGAGATGTAACACCACAAAGTTTTTTTATCTGTAATGTCGAAATACTAGACATATTTAATCCATGAATTAATTCATTTCTTATTTTTCTGGCTTTATTCAGGAGATCTTTTTCATCTGAAGATACCGGTATATCAAGTCTTCTAATAAGAAGATCTAATTTTGTACCAAAGCTTACCTCTGTCAACTTACTCTGTACCATTTTTTGGATACTTTCATTAATTGCAACTATATTATCTTCCGAAAAGCCATCAATTTCCTTAATTTCTATTTTTTCAATTATGCTATTAGTAAGAACTCTTCTTTCTGGTTTCGTAAAACAACCTCTACCAGCTTTATCAGCATATTCATCAAAAATATTTTTTCCTTTTTCACCATTTACAATGAATTCGAGTGCCATAGAACAATAAATCACTCTATCATAAACATCATCGGTGTTCCATGCTTGTACAATCCATTTTAATGCATACTGTAATCTAAGAATCTTTTTGTTTTCCGTCTGCAGCTTACAGAAAAAGCTTTCAATCCAATCATAATCAAACAAATACTCTGCATTATCATCCAGTTTGATTGATGCCGGGATCTTCATATTTTCATCTGCAAGAGTTATTGACTCCCCTAAAATGCAGTTCTCAATATAAAACACCGAACCGAGACTAATACGTGGATAATGACTCCTTATATCCCAAACATTATAATCGAACTGTCCAGTTCCAAACCAATCAGTATACATATCATTTTTTAACATGAATGATAAGAACTCTGTCGCTAAAATTAATAATTTTTTCCCTGAAGAGAACGCATTATATAAAGAATCGGATTTTATATTTACCCAGGCAACTGTAACACATTCTTCTGATAAATCAGTTAGATATTGTTTAAATTTTTCCGATACATTAATCCCATTTCCAATCCTAACATTTCCAATAACACAATCTTCTATGTCTATTTCTATATTTTTTAATAAACCTACGACTATATAATTATGTATATGTTTTTCATCTGAATTAGGAAATACTACTCCATTCACATTGCTATCCGCATGGTTTACAATAAAATCCATCATTGAAAATGGATTGCAAATATTCTCAAATAGAGTATTTTTTTGCATTGAGTGGACTGCATAATTTCTATTGGATATGGATGAATATATAACAAGTACTCTGCATCACATTTCTCGATTCTAACAATATTTCCCCTATATTTTAAATCATATTCCGGTAAATCAACCGATAGCTCCACATCACAATATAACGATTGTGTAGACAATCCACGTTGCATCTCTTCTTCCGAAACACAAACCAATAATGAATCTCCCTCTTTATTACACAAAAAACTAAACCAAGTAATTTTATAATCTTCATCATTCAGTGATACTATTGACGTAACCCATTTTACGTTTCTTTGTTTAATTATTTTCTCAATAGCAACTTTGTTTTCGGTTCTATGACTATTGGCTTTGTAATTCAGAATACCTGCAGAATCGGTCTTAACCAATCTTTCCTTATGCATATTTAGATTTTCATGATACAACGTACTTTGTTCAGATGACAACAGCATAATTTCATTTGTTTCAATATCCACACTACAAACAATATTCTTACCATTTTTAGCGATAAACCTCAAAATTGTATATATAATCTCAGCGGTTCCCCAAATCATGATTTCCTCTAATTGATAATCCTGATTATTAATAACAGCTCTACTCCCAAGCTTAAAGACATCATGTATTGTTTTTATCTTTTTATCCAATTATTTAGCCCTCCATCTGTTGTTTTTTCAGTGTTTCTAACATTGCCAAGGATTTATCAGATCTATATATTCGCAATAACATTATTATATATCTCAACAATCTCAGTCACCACAAGAAACATAGCGTTTGTGCATTTGTGCCTTTGTATCATTTACATCTTTCCCATTTTAATTGATTGAGCAGTAAATACATCTTTGCTTTGCCCTTTCTATTAGCTCAATTTCTTATAGAAAAGCATATCACAAATCCACTGATTAAACTAGTTTGTTCCTGTACATTATATATACATTTATCCTTAAGTCTGTCTATAATCATCACTATTCAATTCATACCTAAAGCTGAACTTCTCTCTCCTGCAAGTTTCCGATACTTCTGCAGATAACGAATTAAAGTAAACTATTCATCGTACTTTTTTCTCTGTATACCAAATCCTGTTATCTTCTCTCTGCTCTTGGATAATATCATCTGCAATCTTTACCATTGAATCTTCGTATTTCATCCCAATCACCTACTCTTCTTCCACACCCAAGGAGGGTTTGAATCTTTTGTTTTTTGCCTGCGGCACTACGATCTCGTAAAAGTAGAACCCAAGATACCGCAATGCCTGTTTCTTCATTTTATAAAACGAAGTCCTTCCAATGCCAAGTTCCTGCTGGACTTCCACATCTGTTTTATTGTAATGGCTACAAAAACAGGAATGAATAATCTCACTGAGCATCACTCCGTCCGGCACATAGTACTTTACCAGTGTAATCCCCCGGTAAACCATATCCGACAATCCATATATGACCATCAGATTGTTCATTTCATGCCTCAGTTTCGTTACATTCAGCTGCTTCCCGTAAATATCAAGATAGCTCAACGCATATGCCATATCCTCATTGATCTTCTCCTGGCACTCCATTTCCAGTTCTTTCAGTACCATCTTATTTTCCAAAATCAATTTTTGGTAATTCACCATCAATGCCTTTATGTCTTCATAATGCCTGTCCATGCTTACTTCCAGATAATCCTGTGCATGGGTTGCCATCTGGAACGTAATCTCTTTCATTGATTTAATTGCATAATCTCTGTCTGTCATAAATCTTTATTTCTCCTTATCAACAATCACACTAACTGGTAGGTCTTGCAGACCAGTTCGCCTTCCCCATGATTTTGATGGAAAGCAATCTAAATTACTCTTTGCAGAATCCATATTCCAAATGGTATTTGTGGGGAACACCAGCTGATCAGAATACGGATCCTTATGTAAAACCAACGGGATATAAAGGGAAAGTGACTATCTCCGCCGGTTAATATTCTTCTTATTAATTATGAAATCTTCCTTTCCATGAACTATTTGTCCACTTCAAAAAACAAATGGCTTTCCTTTCCCTGTACCATACAGGTGTACATCGTACCAACACCGCCTGCTTTTCTGCTGGCACATCGTTCAATCTTAAGCACCTTATCAATCTTGTATTTTCTGCCGTCTTCCCAAACAAATAAGATTGGAATCAGGCAGCCTTCCTTACTGAACTCTGCTACCACATCAACATATACCTTATTCATACCGCCACCTCCATCACAGGATTTCGATTGCTCTTGGGGATGCCGGAAATCTCCGGATATATCCACTTTTCTCTAACTGCCTGATCCTTGAAAATACCGTTGATGTTGAAGCAACTCCCAGTAATGCCCCCAGTTCCCTGACCGTTGGCGGAAATCCATGCTCCTCGGTAAATCTTACAATGCACTGATAGCTTTCTTCCTGTTTTCTGGTTAATGTCTGTTTCAAATCTATCCCTCCCATTATCCATGAAAATAACTGTGAGGATGGACCGTATGTGTACCGGCGTCCAAGTGGGATAAGACTTTATCCTGGTACATTGCTGCCCGCTGTATGCTGAAATATCCAAACCGTCGTCTGATCTCATCCACAGCCCGATCCAGCCTTTCTAATTTTTCCCGTTTCTCCTGATTATCAAATAGATCAAGCTGAACCGGAATATCTTCCATTACCAGATCAGACCCCCTCACGCCAAGGCTCCGTATCGGATGCTCCCATCTGTAATGTTTCTTAAATAATTCAAATGCTGCTTTTACAATTTCATCCGTAATATTCGTTGGCTGGCTGATATGCATCTGCCTTGTGATGCTGTCCAGCCCGTTGTCCCGGATTGATATTTCCACCACATTACATTTGAAACCATGTGTCCGTAATCTGGCAGATACACTTTCCGATAACGCCATCAGAATAATCCACACATCCAGATCCGTTTCCAGGTCTCTCGGTGTCGTTGTACTGTTTCCAATCGACTTGACCGGAGCTTCATATCCTTCCGTACAAACCGGATCCGAGTCATATCCATTTGCAAATGCCCATAACACCAGACCGATTTTCCAAAATGGCTGTCCAGCAGCTTTTCATCTGTCTGTGCCAGCTGGCCAATGGTATGGATCCCCAGTTTTTGCAATTTCTTGTTTGTCTGCCTGCCAACATACAGTAAATCTGACACTGGAAGCCCCCAGACGATTTCTTTGTAATTGCCACGATGAAACTGTGTGATGGCATCCGGCTTTTTATAATCAGAGCCAAGTTTTGCGAATATCTTGTTCCAAGAAATGCCAATACTCACGGTAATACCAAGTTCGTACTTAATCCGGTCACTGATTTCCTGGGCGATCTTCATTCCATCACCTTTGATGATGCTGCTTTCTGTCACATCCAGCCATCCTTCATCTATTCCATACGGCTCAATTTTGTCCGTATACTCTGAATAGATTTCTCTCGCCATACTGGAGAATCTCAAATACAGATCCATCCTCGGCGGCACAAAAATGATTTCCGGACAAGCCTGTTTTGCCTGCCAAAGTGCCATTCCTGTTTTTACCCCGCATTTCTTCGCAATATAATTTGCCGTCAACACAATACCATGTCTTGCTTCCGGATCGCCGCCTACAGCAAGTGGCTTTCCCTCTAGTTCCGGATGATGCAGCATTTCTACGCTGGCATAAAAACAATTCATATCACTATGTAAAATTGTCCTGTCACCCATCCTGTTCTCACCTCCGTCCGGCTTTCTTATCATTCCTTGCATGGTTAGTATAAGTCGACATTATGGAGATAGTTAACTGACATTTTGGTTGTATTATCTACATTTTGGAGATTTCTCTTGATTTTATTGTATTTGTGCTGTATAATGCATCTATAAAAATCTAACGGAATTTCATAGAAATGAGGCGAATATATGCGTTCTATTGGCAGGATTATTGCAGAAAACAGAAAAAAGAAAGGGCTTTCGCAGCCAGAACTTGCAGAATTACTTTCACAGCAGGGCATTGACGTTACAGCGAAGGCAATCTCCAAATGGGAGACGAATGCACGAGAACCAGGACTGCATGTTTTTCTGACTCTCTGTAAATTATTGGATATTGAAGATATTTATGATGCTTATTTTGGGAAAAACCCATACAGTGTAATGGACGGTCTGAATCAGGAAGGAAAAGATAAAATAAAAGATTACGCAAAAATACTAAAAGCCTCCGGCTTGTTTGAACCAGTAGTTGCAAACATTATTCCTTTCCGCAAAAAAGAAATATTTATGGACATCTTCGGAGATGCTGTTTCTGCAGGTACCGGTAATTTCCTGACAGATGCGCCAAAAGAATCTTATGAAGTTGGCGATCTTGCCCCGGACAATGTAGACTTCGGAGTCCGGATATCTGGTGACAGTATGGAACCGGAATACTACAACGGGGAAATTGCATGGATCCAGCAAAAAGACAGCATCTGCAATGGAGAGGTTGGTATTTTCTACCTCAATGGAGATGCCTACATCAAAAAACTCCATGATGAACCGGATGGATTATTCCTGATCTCCCTGAATAAAAAATACAAACCTATCGCAATTCAGGAATCGGACTCTTTTAAAATATTCGGCAGAGTTGTCGGCAAGTGTGATGCTTCCGACATCCCCGGTTTTCAATAATCGTAATACAGTCCGTGCCATTCAAACTGGCCGTTGAAACAATAATAAAGTTAAAGGAAGTGATTGGATGGCAATCAGCAACATCCTGAAAGATATTCGTGTGGAGCGAAATCTAATTCAAGAAGACCTTGCAGAAGCAACCGGCTCCTACCAGCCTAAGATGAAAGAATTTTCCGGTGCAACTCCCGTCTCTGTTGAACAGGAATTTTATATCAATATGCTTTACTCCAACCTTTGTGCAATCGTTAAGAACGATGCTGATGAGAAAATAGCTGCATCTTCCAGACCAGATAATGAATATCAGTATCAGGCAAACCGCTCCTATATTATTGGCCGATTAAAATACCTGGTTATCAGGTTACTTTGCTGAGAGTTTCAACGCAGTGTAATATATGATCTCTTTCGCTCCGCTTCCAGACATCGGTCTCAAATATAGCCAGGCCGGAAGTTTTCGCGCAAAAAGAAGAAGGATAATATACGAACCCATTTCAATCATAAAAAAATCATCAGTATAAGGATCTTCCTTATCTTACATATGCAATATTCATGAAAGGCGGTGAGTCCCGGGCCTGTCTGTCAGAAGTCATAATACTGTTTGCACGAACATTCCCGCAAGTCAAAAGAATGTTCAAAGCTGGCGCATTATGCATCTTTTAATACTTGCCGGTATGGCATCATCTATTTTCAGTCTACCACTGCGCCCATAACACAAAAAACAGCCAACTGAACTCTGGGAAATTCAAGTGCATACGCTATAATAAAATTTCAAACCGCAATTTCAAAATTTGTCATACTGTCGGATTGCTTAAGTTGACCGCATTTGTGTCTGACCCCCAGTGCCACTTACAGAGTGCACTACTGTTACAAAATCTCGCATCTAATGATTCTGCAAGTACTTATTTAGCCGGATATTTTTCAGCATTTTTAACGAGTTTATTCATAATCATCTGAGTCATATCTATACCGTAAGCATTGGCCAGATCAATACTATATATCAGAACATCTGCTAGCTCCTCTTTTATACGTTCCATCATTTCAGGAGACGGCTCAGTCTTCTTATTCGTCCACTGGAAGATTTCTAACAGTTCCGATGCTTCTATATTAATGCTTACAATCAAGTCTTTTGCATTGTGATACGATTTCCACTTCCGATCTTTGTTAAACAGATCAATAAATTCACGAATTTGACAAAGAGGTAAATTATCATCTGATAATGCTGTTGCATCTGAAAGTTTCATTAAAAGTTCTTTCAACACCTCTTCTTTTTCTTTTCCATCAATGTCTATCACAATGTCTGCGATGGCAAGAAGTCCTTCCAGATCTCCTTCAGCACGATGTGTAGAATCAAATACTTCAGCTCCACGAATAGAGATATGTTGCTGAAGAGTATCGTCATTAGCATGAAGAACAACTTCGTAAACAGGTGCAGGCCAACATATCATTTTTATAGCATTTAAAAAATTAATATGGCGAATTCCATCAATTACAAAAGGTAATTCCTTCTTGCGTCCAATATGTTTCACTGTTTGAGATGCAAATTCAACCCAACCATTTTCGATATAGGCTACTCCAAGATCCTGCAATTGTTCTCTTGTTGGCGTTGTAATGCCTTGTTTTTTCAACTCAGCTTTCAAGAAATCACTTACTGAACCGTGTATACCACCAATTTCATTTGCTATCATTTTACCAATAGTTGTTTTGCCGCTTCCAATTTTTCCAGAAATACAATATACTGGTGCCTGCATCATCTTTGAAGCAACTGAAGGTTCCTCGTCTCCTATAACATCCTCCGACGCTAGCTCTTTATCATCCTGATTGGGCTGATATAGTTCCAACCAAGCCTGGCGATTCTTAAATTTGATTACAAACGGGTCGAACCCCAACAGATGCGTTATTGGAATCAAAGTAGCATATCTGCTTTTTGATTTTCTTTCCCACCAATCATCTTCTATACACAGACGATCATTAAAATCATTTTTTATTTGTTCTACTTCAGCAGGAGACATTATCTCCTTTGAAATCACCTTGCCAGCCTCAAAAACAGATTCAAAACCTCCTCCAGACCGTTTAATGATTATAATATCACCAGGAAATACTCTCTTCCACGGTACAATTTTATTCTGTGAAAATCGAGATTCAATGGTCTTTTCCCCTTTCATAATCTTTGTTATATAAGGTTCAACCATGACAGCCACATGAATATGGCTGTCACGAAGAACTTCAATTTTTGAGATCCAGTACTGGTCTCCAGATGCTTTAATTCGATCAGTTAATTGTGTCAGAATCATTTCTTTATCAATCATATTGCAATCCTCCATGATGAACCATATTCCTCTGCTTCAAGACGTATTACATCTAGAAGCTTTCCCTGAATTTTCTCAAGCTGCTCCAGTTCTTCCTTATTAGGAATTCTATAGCCATTTTCCACAATAACTTCAAAGATATCTCTATCAATATTACGCAGGATCATTTTTAAAACCGCCATATTATTACACCAGAATACGCGGTTGCCACTGGTCCAAACATTGATAGTTTTCTTCCCACCAAAGCTTCTTTTCACAGATGGATAAATATCATCATTGAAAATACGTTCTAACTCAATGTTATAATTATCAATCTTGCTTTCACATGTTCTGTATTTGATACGGATGTTATTTACACATGCTTCATCCCATTCAGGTTCTATAATACTGACATCATGTGTACATGTGGTAATAACATTATACACCTTTTCAACAATAAGGAGGTCACCGATTCTCCAATTTTCAGGATTACAGTAAATTCCATTTGTCTTTAAAACATTCTGTTCATATGGCGGAGTATGATAAGTTACTACGCCAGTGAAATAATGCTTTTTAACAAAGCCATAATCCTTCTTGATCATCTCCAACAGTGAGTAGGTTTCACTCTCTGTCTTTGCCCTGGTAAACTTTGGCGGCATAATACACATAATCTGAGTATCCAGGGCACTCATAATAGCAGCTCTATCAAAGAAGAGCTGGTAGTAGTTTAAGTACCATGGCGGATCCATCACAACAATATCTGCATGAATTGAAAGAAGCTCTGTACAGGAACCATTTAAATTACAGTTAATACATAATGCACGATTTGGGTCAATTCCGATAGAGTGCTTGTCCGCATTAATATCCACCAGTACCAGTTTTGCATGTAAAAAAGACTTATTATAGCAATATCTAAATAATGTTGGAGCTCCGAGGAAAACAATCACTGCATTTTTCTTTTTTATGATTTTTTAACGGCATTAGCCATATACTCAAGTCCCTGACGGCTAAATCGCCAGTCATAATCCAGAATATGAGGAACTGGAAGTACATCTGGCATATCTTCAAAACCGTGAATATTCGTGTTTGATGCCGATGCCATTATTCTAATATATTTAGATTTTCTAATCTTGTTTGATCTATACAGTCTCTTAATAGATTTCTGAAGGTCGATTGGATGAATACCACGATTATTCTTCATAATCATATAAAAGTCATCATAATCATCCATTAAAGCTAATACTGTCTCATCCATCTGACTCATAAACTGTAAAATGCTATCAACTACCATGGTAATCTCCTTTCTTACTTCATTTTAATTAGGCGTTTGCGAAACGCCACAAGCCGCATAAATACGGCATTTTTTGTTACCTAAAAACAAATAACTCCTCACCGGATATGGTATAATAGAGTTGCCAAAAACTAAAATCCACTATCCAAGAAAGGAGTTATTCTGATACCTATGATACCATATAAACAGCTTTCTTTGGCAGATATTTTTTCAGATTGCCAGGAAAAATTTGAAAATGACAAACCTGCGTTTCTTTCTCTATTGGAAACCCATATCGATATTGATGAGTTTATTCCGCTTTCTTTCAGAAATCATTTCTATGCATCGACGGGCAGAACCCGTAAATACCCTTTGCAAGCTTTTCTGTGGGCTTTGATTATACAACGTATTTTCTCTATCCCTACAGATCAGCTTCTCTTGACTTTTCTCGCTTATTCAAAACCGCTTCGTGAGTTCTGCGGCTTTACCAAAGTCCCTGACGCTTCCAAAATCACACGTTTCAAACAGGACTTTTTAGCTGACTTACAGTTCATATTCGATAAGCTTGTTGATGTTACCGAACCTATCTGCCAGGCAATTGACTCTGCGAAAGCAGATATAACCATCTTTGATTCTTCCGGTATTGAAGCATTTGTTACCGAAAATAATCCGAAGTATGCGAACAGGATCATCAAACAGCTTAAGGCGTATGCGAAAGCTTATGGCTTTGATAAATCTTATGATCCCTACAAGGCTGCCTATGGCTCCATGCCTTCCCATGCCTCTGCTAATCCTGAGATTAAACAGCTATATATCAATGGGCATTTTTGCTATGTCTTCAAATTTGGCATTGTCACCAACGGGCTGGGCATTATCCGACATATCTCTTTTTATAACAAAAAATTTATGCTGTCTCATCCGGATATCGTTGTCGAAAAGAAATCCGATTTTCCTGACGAAGATAAATGTGTTCATGATTCAAAGCTTTTGATTCCAACACTAAAAGACTTCTTTTCCAAACATCCGCTAATTAATCCGAAAACCTTCCTCGGAGATGCGGCTTTTGATACCGTTGAGCTTTATAAGAACCTCCTTACCGGTGACACCTTCGGTGATGATAACCATTTCTCGAAAGCTTATATCCCTCTGAATGCAAGATCGGGTCTTGAAAATAAGGATTATTCCATTAATGAAAATGGTGTTCCCTGTTGCCCTCACGCCCCTTCTCTGCCTATGAAACCCGAGGGCAGTAAATCAAACTTACGAAGCGGTATACCAACTTTCAAGTTTGTCTGTCCAAAAATGAAATGGGTCTATGACAAAACGACTCGAAAAGCACATCGCCAATGTTTTTGTGAAAACCCGTGTACTTTCTTCAAATGCGGTCGCATGGTATACATATATCCTGAAAAGAACCTTCGTGCTTATCCCGGGACAATCCGTGAAACCGAAGAATGGGATGATACCTATAAAATCAGGACTGTAGTGGAAAGAGATATCAACCATATCAAGGATAATCTGTGTCTTGCAGGGCGCCGGACTCAAAATGAAAAGACTCTGTATGCAGATCTGATTCTTGCCGGTATCACACAACTCATTACTGTTGTTCTTGCAGACAAAATCAACCATCATGAATACATTCGAAGCATAAAGCCTCTCATAGCATAGGACTTACCAACTCCATAAAGCCAGGGGCTTATTAGAGTGCGCCTAAAACTGGCAGATATCCACTTTTTTATCTTAGAATTCGTGCTCTGCACGAATTCTTCCCCGTTTAAGTTCAAGAGTGCGAACGAGCATCGCGAGTTTCGCAATTACCTATTCATTTTAATATGTGTTGTCTGAAATTCTACCAGCAAGCTGTTCTTTAGAATAACGTTTTGAAAGCTCAACTTTCCATGCTTTAATAGCACGAGTCTGATTTTCAAGTGCCATGCTGTAGCGATCATTTAATCTTGAACCAGTTGGTGTGAAAATAAAAATTTTAAGAGGGACAGTCCTCAATGGCAGGATTGGATGAATCTTTTGCAAACGATCTACGAATTTCCCCATCTTCTCTTCAATACCATCATAGTTATCAGAGGTTAATGTTACATATCCGTATATATCCAATCCCATATCAACATATCTTTCAAACCGTTCAAATTGTTTTTCGTACATGTTTTCCGGAAGCTTACTATTAAAAGCGAATGAATGAGCATCGAAACCTTTAAAGCAACCGACTTTACCAAAATTTCTGTATGACGCCATGTAACTTAATTCTTCCTTAGAAAGGTACTCAAAAGCATAATCAGTGGTCAATGTGTCATCAGTCCACAGATATACTTTATTTTGGAGTTCATTCCTTTCGAGAGCCTTCATTGTATCTAAGGTCCATTCTGGTGCTAATTCCGGATTTCCTCCTGACAAATCTATCACTCTAATGTCAGTATCTGATTTCTTATACAACTCGACCATCTGTTCAGCTGTAAGCCATTTTGCATTAACCATTTTCCCACGCTTCAACTCATCTGGTACAAAGCAATACCAGCAATGAGCATTACATGATGCAATCTGAAACACCTGTGCCTCAAGCACATCAGTATAAGGAATTTCCAGTGCTTTACATACCGGATCATTTGGTAACGGATCCTGTACCCATTTATCAACATTACGTCTAAAATGATGGATACGTCCAAAGCCATCACAGTTAGAAGGAACAGACATGTCTGTTTCCTGTTCGCTTCCAGCAATTCTTGACAGTAAGAACTGTCTTGTTTCAGGTTTGTAAATTGATGTACGACAATTATTAAAGTTCTCTTTAAACTTAATATTTTCCATATCTGCTCACCTTTCCTTCCTATTTATTCTGTGATAATATAATAACAGAATCCTTTTGCCCATAGTTTTAAGCAACATCAATCACATTTTGTCGCAATTGGCAGCATATCCTCGATGCTCTTTTCCCGGTTCACTGCGATCTTTTCGATTCTTTGTTTGTCCATGATAGTTTTCCTCCCTTTTTTCTCATATCAATTTATTACCACATGGACACAGAAATTGTAAGAGATGATTAGAGGGATTTTTTATTATTTAAGCAGTTACAAATTCCACTAAATTCCACTATTTTTATGATGATTTTGACACATTTTTATGTTTATATGGTATACTTTACATGAAACCGTTGTTTACCCTATGGAGAATTAGTCATGAAAATCACGAAAGAACTGCTTCTTTCCATTATTCTGAAATATTTCAATGAAAAGAAAGAAATGTCATTTTATGAGTTAGAAAAGAAAACCGGAAAAGATATAAAATCACTGCAAGCATGGTCTATTCAAAAGAATCAACGTGTGCAAACCAGAAACTTTAATACTGTGATTAATGCTTTACAGAACGAAATCTCCTTACATTTCAATGATTTTTCCGAATATGCACTGTCCGTATTGGAAAATAATGGTATTATCAGGGAATATGTACAGGAAATATTTGATGATAATAAACCATTCAAAACCATGATAGATCAGTTGCTACTACTTGATTTCTCTGAGGAATACTATTTGCAGGATCGAATTGGTACCGAAAATATTATTCAAAAGGCTAAAGTATTACTTTCACCTTTCAGAGATTATTTTCAGGTCAGTGAGCAGGTTATACATGACAATGAAAATGGATTAGAGCCTGCTTATGCTCCTTTGATATATAGCTCTGGATATACATCACAACCAATTCATGGGGTTAGTCAACTTAACTATTTAATTTTGAAATTTCCTAATGCATATCATGTTGGTATCTTATTGTCGAATTATCCTATAGATTATTCAGATACCAGTAAACTCGGCTATTTTTCATATATGATAGATCGCTTAAAGAGTTCAAACAACCTGAGTATGATCCTTTTTGTTACCGATATAGACAAGAAATCAGTATCATTTTCTGTTCAATCGGCATTAATGGAAAAGCACAATCTCTTCTTTGAGTTTATAACACGCAAAACATTGGATCAGATTTCGATTCAGGGATTGCAACTTCAGCAGGAGGATGCCGCAAATTTTGCTCAGATTATTGATTGCCACAAATATGCACAGCTGATTTTCGAGAGGCTAATGTCTTATCTGGCCGTTATTAGTAATGAAATTATCTTTGTTCCTTATCGTGAAAAACTTCATAAGGAACTCGATCGAGCAAAAGATGACGAAACAGCCGAAAAAGCCTTGAACGAAATTCTGGTCTCATATAGTGAACGTACCAATAAACGGAACTTTGAGCATTATGCCAAACACACCTTACTCAAAGATATCTGTCAGTATTCGTATTTATCTAGACACACAATTTATTACGAACGAACACAGGTTGCTCAAGAAGTAGATAAAGTCTTAAATTCGAAGGAAGAAAAACTCCCTCTTGTGGTTGAAGTATGTTCTCCAAACTCACTCACAACACTTAACATTATCGAACGTTGCCAAAAAGTCATTCTGCTTACTGCTTCGCAAAATGCTTACTACGTTATGAATACGCTGGAAGAAAAATCTAAGCATCGTTATCTTCCTGAGAATGTGTCCTTACGCTTATGTCATCTGAATCCGGAATATATGATGCACCAGTATCCTGAAGAGCTTAATGGAAAAGTTAATCTACTTGTCATAGGATATGGTGCTGGAAGTCAGATCAACGATTTGACACGTTTTATCCGGTATGCTTATAACTGGCTGTCAGAAAACGGAATCATGTTCATATCCGTGTATAATAAGGATGCTATCGTTCTAAATAAACATCATATTCATGATCAGCGTTTTGAGATTTCTCCTACATATATCGCTGATTACTGGACCCATACAACCAGTGAGCAGGGCTCTATGCTGAAAAGACTGAAGGCATATTCTCCAGAAAACTTCCTGTCAGCTTTCCTGCCATTTTTCGATCAGGGGAAAATCAGTCTGTCCACGTATCCATATATCTCTGCCCTGATTGATCCCGGTGAATACTCACGAGAGATTTTGGATGAGATTCGTGAAGCTGATAAATTGTATGCAAAAAAAGGCTCTCATGGACAATTAATAAATTTGATTGCCCATAAAAGAAATTATCGAGATATTCCTACCGATCAATCTATGGTGCTAGATTATCTTCAGAGCAAAGGAATTCCTTTTGATTCAATTACGCATATGCTCTCCCCTGATTCAAAGAGCTTGCGTCGGAGTCTTCAGGCAAATAATATTTCAGCAACTAATGCCACTCTTCTCAAGACTGTTATTTTACAGAATAGGGATCGAAAAGAGAACGGACACACATGGATTTATGCCATTCTACCATATGATAAACGGGTGACATTCGATCATACCAAGTTCGAACTTGTTCCTGAGCCATCTGTTGTAAGAAGATTCTATCAGGGAACCATATCTCCGCTTACTGTAATAACAGATTTAAAGAGAAAATCCGACTGCAGGGAACAGATTTATCTACTTAATGTAGATCGCATCAATACCGAATATGTGATAATGGGCGGTGGCTCCAATTCTGCAAGTGTCCGTATCAAAACCAAAGATTTCTTCAGTTATATTATTAATACGGAGAACATTCTAAAAGCTAAAATCATTGAATAATAGAATAAAAACGCACGGCACCCATCTGAAACTCTTCAGACAGTTGCTGTGCTCTATTATATCGTAAGCGCTTAATTATTGGATAGCTAGACATTCGTCACTTATCCAAAAAGTGCTTGCAAAAAACACTTTATCACTCATAATGATAGTAAATAGATTTTTACTTCATTTTTTGATAGGAAGCAGAAATCCTTACAACTGGAGGTTTCATTTTGAGTCATAAACGTACTCCGGGGCGGTTCCTGGATGAATGGATGGAACTAGTAACGGAATGCAGACAGAGTGGACTGACGGATGCTACATAGTATATCGAACATGGGATTTCTCCCAGTTGTTTTTACAATGCAGTTATGCTGATTGTAGGAACATAACCGTCAACTTCTTCGAAGAATGCTTTTTACCGGAACAGATTTTGAGTCTGGCACAGGCAGTTCAACGAATCCGGCCTGCTGCAGTGCAACTGTTTTGACTTTACAGAGCAAGTAGTAATAGGCGAAAGACCCACAAACACTATGGCTAAGCGCCTGCGCTTCTTTTCAGTGTTTTTAGTAATTGCATCGTTCATTACAATGTCAACATTTCCATAATCCAGTCGTAAACACTTTTTACATAACTATATTCGTCAACTGGAACACTATATGATTCTTTGGATAGTTTATTCTTAATTGCACTCAATCTAAGAATCCATTGTGTCTTAGCTTCTTTGCCTCCTGCAATCCTTGTTTCCTCCGGTCTAACTAACATCTCTTCAAAGAAAGAAGACCATTTTTTTCCATTGGTTACAATCGAAACATAATCCGCTAATGAAACAAAATCCCAGACATTAACATCCTCTGCATCGTCACCGCTATTTAACTGAAGATCATATGCTTTCTCATCGGCCAGTTTCTTTGCCTTGGTATAGGTGTTTTTAGGAAGGCCTTTAACTAGCCAAGATGTACCAAAATATTCCTGAAGACTACCAGATATAATAGTTTTTAATTTGTTCTCAATCTCGCACAACAATTACCATATTCAAACAAAACTGACTCCGTTAGAAAAACGAAATCAGTTTGTTGCTTAAAATTTAATTATTCTACCATAGACCTGTTTTTTTGTGCTGTCTGCACAACTTGGGGCAGTTCAATTCGGGAGAGATTATCACTTTATGCTTTATTCTTATTTGACCTGTAAAGCCTGGTCTATGAGTTTTTCAAGTGTCTTTGCTTGATTTTTTTCAGTGATTGCACCAACGATTGGCTCGCCTACAATGTTGCCGTTCTTGTCGACAACATATGTTGTTGGGTAAGAGAAAATGCCTGATGTGAACTTGCCTGCATCGCTGTTTGAATCAAACCAGATGTTCTTGTATGTTACACCTTTCTTTGAAAGGATATCCTTTGCTTCTGAAATTGCTGTCTTGTCACCGTCAAGTGTAAAAGTGTTGATGCCGACAACCTGACCGCCTTTTTCTGCAAGCTTTTTGTTGAGTGCTTCCAATTCGGAAAGTTCGCCGACACAAGGCTTGCAAGTGCTGAACCAGTAGTTAACAACTGTTACATTGCTGTTTGCGAAAAGTTCACTGCTCTTTACATCGTTGCCGTCAAGGTCCTTGCCGTCAAATGACGGAAAACTTGTTGCGTCACTGCTGTTTAAAACAACGCCGTTACTGTCAGCCGGAACGCTGTCGCCGTTGCCCGGAGCCTTTGCACATTCAGGATATTTCTGTTCCAAGATTGTGAGCTTGCCCTCAATTTCCTTGATTTGTTCTGCACCGGCAACGAGTTTTTTGTATTCCTCATCTGTGAATTGGTCCTTTGCACTTTCGATTGTCTTGAGAAGAAAGTCGCCGTAGTTTGTGCCGTCCTCAATCATTGGGGTTTCCTTGTTTGAAGCCATAAATACTTTTTCCCAAAGGGCTTTGTCTGTTGACAAAATTTCGTTTTCTTTTTTCATAAGCTGATTGTAGAGCTTTAAAGCTTCATCAGCATCACTTGGCTCTGTTGCCATCAAGGTTGAAATGCTTGAATCTGTTGATTGTTTTTCGTCTTTGTTGTCATTTGATGTTGAGCAAGCAATAAGGCTGATTGCCAACACAGAAACTAATAATACTACTGTTAAGATTTTTGAGAGTTTTGAAAACTTCATAATTATTCCTCCGTTATAATTCCTCTTTTGTTTCTTTTTTGTTTGTTCTGTTTTCGATTTTTGCGTTTTCGTCTACTGTTTTTCCAAGCATGCCAAAGCCGTATTGAAAGCTGACTGCGTCGGTAGGACAGGCACTTATACACTTTCCGCATCGGATACATTCGGTGCTGTTAGGCGTTTTTGTAACATCAACATCCATTTTGCACACCTTTGCACATTTTCCGCACGAAACGCATTTGTGCTCGTCTACCTTCATCCCAAACAGCGAAACCTTGTTGAACAGTGCATAGAATGCACCGAGTGGGCAAATCCATTTGCAGAACGGTCTGTAAAACAGCACGCTCAAAACGACTACCGAAATCAGCACAACAAGTTTCCACGAAAACAGTTTTCCCAATGCCGAACGGATACCTTCGTTGACTGCCGAAAGTGGCAACGCACCCTCAAGCACACCTTGCGGACATATATATTTGCAGAAATATGGGTCGCCCATCCCCAAATCATTTACTATGAGCACCGGTAATAAAACAACTGCCAACAGCAGTACTGCATATTTGATATATGTCAGTGGCTTGAGTTTTTTTGTTGAAAACTTTTTGGTCGGGACTTTGTGCAACAAATCCTGTAACCAACCAAACGGACACAAAAATCCGCAGATAAAGCGTCCGAGCAGAACTCCCAACAAAATGAGAAATCCTGTTATATAATAGGAAAACTTATATTTTGACGAGCCGACTACCGCCTGAAATGAGCCGATTGGGCAAGCACCCGATGCGGCAGGACAGGAATAGCAGTTCAGACCCGGCACACAAACGGCCTTGCCTTTGCCTTGATAAATTTCGCCTTTAAAAAAGTTTGGCAGATGAATATTTGTCAGCAGAGTTGCTCCTGCCTGAATCCATCCTCGGAATTTGGCTAATTGGTTAGATGCCGAATGTTTTTTCTTATTATGGTTTTTATTCTTTGTTTTCTTTTTATCCAATTCCTACACACTCCAAACAAAGCCTGATTGCCTTGCTCAAAACGGTTTCAACTTCGCCACGCATCGCACCGAAGCCGAGCATAATAGCTCCCGAAATAAGCAGTACTGCCTGTGATAAAGCCTTTTTTGCTCTGGTCAATTCAATCACTCCTTTCATTTTCTGGCGTCATTGTAGCACATCGGATATAAAATTTTCGTTAAGAACAGAAATTTAACACAGATTTTATGTTTTTGTGCTATAATCCTGTCTTTGACAGTTGCTAAACAAAAAAATCGCTGTACCTCTTGAATTTACTGGGGTTCGGCGATTTTTTGTGCCGTTTTGGAATATAGTATTTTATTCCCGGCCTTTGCTTTTTTTCTGAATGTTTTTCATTTGCCTTTTGGTGATAAATTTATAATCCGTTCCAAAGCCGCAAACTGTGTGCAATGCATCGGTTAGCTTGTCTCGTGTGTAAAGTGGAATAAAACCCTGTTCTTGTATATCGGCGAAATTCATTGTTCTTAATTTATCCAAGATCGTTTCGCAGCTGAAGGCATTTTTCAGGTCTCTTTCGAGGTAACGATATATCACTAATGCAAGGAAACAGATAAGGAAATGGGCTTTTATGCGTATATCATCTCGAAGAAAAACTGGTCTTGTTTCAAAATCAGTTTTCATTATACGGAAACATTCCTCGATTTCCCAACGACCTTCGCTGACTTTTAAGATATCTTTTGCGTCATCGTCTAAGAGGTCTGTAGTTACTGCATACATCCCATCATATAAGGCTTCCTGTTCGATCTTTTCTGTGTCCAGATAATTGTAGATCTTTGCAGTTTCTCCATCTTCAGTTACTGCGACTTTCCCTATGAATCGAGCAGGATCATTCGGATTTCTACGTTCCTTCTTTATCGTACCAGCGCTCCTTAAATCCCTCGCAATTATGAAACTGCACCTCACTTATTAGATAGTATACCATACTGTCTAACAAATGAGGTGCAGTTCCTCTTTCTTAATACTTATTCAAATCAATATTTCCCATTTTCCATATCTTTTTCCGTCCACTCTACGGATATATTCCTTTTTCTGCAAGGACTCCATAATTCGTTTTACGGTGCTGAGCGATTTTCCGGTCTCAGCAACAAGATCCTTCTGCTTAATTGACGGATTCTTGTAAATCAACTCCAAGAACGCTAGCTCCTCTAAAGTACATTCCAAAGTGTCAAATTGAGACTTTGGAGCTTTTGGAGTGACACTTTGGGAATTATCATCCACATAGTCCACGTGCATATATCTGTTTTTCAGCTCATATTCCGTTCCCAAAATTAAATTGCTGAAGAACATTTCCAAAAACTTTGTTGTGGCATGAACGCTGTTTTGCAGATCGTTATAATTTGCTCTTACCAAGGCGTTGCGGAAATACCAAGAGTTCTTCTCAAAAGCATCGTTGTTTACTTTGAACCCGAATGTTTTCATGTACTTAATTATAAAAACAGCCGTAGCTCTGGTGTTGCCTTCACAGAACGGATGAATCTGCCAGATATCCGAAGCAAACTTGGCAAGATGTTTTACGCAACGCTCCACGGATAAGCCTTCATAAGAATACTGTTTCTCCGTTGCAAAATCATAATCAAGCGTGTCTTTGATACTGTTCCACGCTGCGTAGGTGACGGTATCGCCTTTTAATACCCATTCCTTTTTTGTAATATTATACTGGCGAATCTGACCGGCATGGGTAAACACGCCCTCAAACAGTCTGCGATGAATCGTCAGCCATTCAGCCGGAGAAAACTGAAATGCTTTCTCGCCCAACAGCAAATTCTGCCCGAACGGTACACTTATTCTGAAATCGGCGGTACATTCATTCTGATTTAGCGGTACACGTTTTCTGCTCCAATCGGTACGCTTTTCCTTTATTATTGTGATGTAACTATTATTCATCACAGTGCAAAGGAGGAACTATTATGCACGACTACAATACTATTCTTGGTGTCATAGAACTTCGACTTAGCAAAGTCAGTTATGATACCGTACAAAAACGTTACCGGATTGGTCGAAGTGGAATCACATTGATTATGAAACGTTATAACGAGTCCGGATTATCACTGGATGATCTTCGGCAAATGCCTGCCTCAAAAGTGGTTGATCTTATCTATCCAAAAGCAAACCTCAGACACAAGGATATTCCACTGCCTGATTTTGGAAAAATACATGAACAGATGGTTCAGATGGGGAAACATGCTGATCTAAGTTTTCTATGGATTGATTACAAAAAAGAACATCCTAATGGTTATCAGCTCGCCCAGTTTTATAAGCTGTACCGCGATTTTATGGTAGATACTTACGGTACTTCTAAAACCTCAATGCCCGTGGAACGGATCCCTGGCGAAAAGATGTATATTGACTGGGTAGGCGACCAGCCGGAACTGCTACTGGATACAACTACTGGCGAACTTCGAAAAGTTCATATTTTTACGACTACACTTGGTTTTAGCAGTCTTGTTTATGCAGAGATCTTTCTGGATGAGAAACTTCCACATTTTATTGCCGGCACAGTACATGCACTGTCTTATTATGGGGCAGTTCCTAAATATCTTGTCCCGGACAATCTGAGAACAGCTGTTACCAGGCATAGTAAAGATGAACTTGTGTTGCAGTCAGCTTTTTCAGATCTGGAAACTTTTTATGATACGATCATTCTGCCGCCACCACCAAGGAAACCGAAAGGCAAACCAACAGTTGAAAATCATGTGCG
>NZ_QUJX01000018.1:0-1607 GCF_003480785.1 Ruminococcus sp. AM26-12LB
CAATGCCATTTAGTTAGAACATAGTATTCCAAAAGATTGCAATGTATGGTAAAAAAGAATTATACATTGCAATCTTTTTTTATACAAAAGGAGGCTCGCTTATGAACTCTACTTTTGCTTCCAGTTATGAATTGCTCCTGTCTGCTATTTCTGAATTAGAACTTCAGAAGGATTCTTTTGTCCTTCACCCTGGCGTTGATTTTTCGAGAAAACGTAAGATTTCCTTTCGGGATACGATCCTCTCTCTTTTAACCATGCAGGGTGGCTCTCTTTCTACTACATCCCATGACTTTTTCCAGCACAGGTTTCCTGCTGATATCCCTTCTCTTTCCGCTATCCACCAGCAAAGGGCCAAGCTTCTTCCAGATGCCATGAGTTACCTGTTTTATCATTTTACACAGAAACTTCCGGCAGGACATACTTATGATGGATTTCAGCTCCTGGCTTGTGACGGATCTGATCTGAACATCTGTTATGACCCTGCGGACAAAGAAAGCTGTAAACCTTCCGGCAATGGAAAAAGAGGCTCCAACCAGCTCCATCTCCATGCGCTGTATGATCTTTGTAATAAAAGATACACAGATATACGGATCGAAAAGACAATGGTCAGCAATGAATCCCGTGCCCTGGTCCAGATGCTGGGAAATATCAGCACCCCTGCCAGAACGATCATACTGGCTGACCGGGGATATGAAACTTATCACGTTTTTGCCCATATCATGGCAAAAGGCCTGTCTTTTGTTATCCGTACAAAGGATATCTCCCGCAGGGGAGGGATCTCGTATGGTTTCCGGCTGCCTGACAGGGAACTGGACGAAGACCTGGATTTTTTTATCACACGGAGCACGGTACATTCAAAAAAAGATCCTGTCCACTATAAAAAACTTTCCCCAAGCTCCGTGTTTGATTTCCTAGATCTGGAAAAAGACGGAAAACAGGCAGTCTATCCTATGAGATTAAGAATGGTACGGTTTTTACTGGATACCGGTGGATACGAATGTATCGTTACGAATCTTGAAAGAGAAGCATTCCCTCCGTGGAGGATCAGGGAATTATACCATTTGAGATGGGGAATCGAAACATCATTCCGAAAATTAAAGTATAGCCTGGGGCTTTCCCAGCTTCATTCAAAAAAGGCGGGATACGTAGAACAGGAGATATACGCGCGCGTCATTCTGTATAATTTCTGTGAATCCGTTACCCCACATGTAAGTACTCATCAGAAAAAAACAAAATACGCTTACCAGGTGAACTTCACCATGGCTGTACATATCTGTAAAGCTTTCCTTCAAAAAAGCAGTCCTACGATCTCGCCTCATATCGAGACACTCCTGTTACGCTACCTGGTCCCGGTCAAGCCCGGCCGGAAATTTCCCCGTACCAAAAAGAGGAAAGGCTTTGTAAGCTTTGCATACCGAGTGTCCTAATATAAGAATACTATAACTTTTTTTGGATAAAAACACAAGTTATTTAAAGGATAAAAGTACGATTTCTACCCCAAAGGGGAAGTTTGCGTATTTTTTCCTCTCAAAGCACTCCAAATATCAAAACATTACAGAATGTAACATAAAGAATCATCTACAAAATGTTCTATCTAAATGGCATTG
>NZ_QUJX01000018.1:1617-1823 GCF_003480785.1 Ruminococcus sp. AM26-12LB
AGAATGTAACATAAAGAATCATCTACAAAATGTTCTATCTAAATGGCATTGGCCCGAAGGCCCTCCCCCTGCACCCCCACCCTCTTGGGCACGGAAGGAGTTCTGCGTTGTTGTGTGTGCTGTGTTGTTGACTTTTGTCTGTATGCTGCGGTACTCAGAATGGAACGTTGTGCCGATCTGGTTTCTGTATTCTTCGGTACTTATAG
>NZ_QUJX01000018.1:1833-70518 GCF_003480785.1 Ruminococcus sp. AM26-12LB
GAATGGAACGTTGTGCCGATCTGGTTTCTGTATTCTTCGGTACTTATAGTGGTACGCTGGGCCGATCTGGTCCCTGTATTCTTCGATATTTATGGTGGTACGCTGAGCCGGGCTGCTGCGGAGGAGGGGTGATTACTACTTGGGCTGCGGGAGATGGCGTTATTGCGGCAGAGCCTGCTGTCTGAGCCGAAGGCGAGTTCTGTACTTGGCGATCTTTGTGATCCCTTTCACAAAGGTGACCGTCGTCAGCCCTGTATCTCCCGCAAAAATTCCCGGATACGCCGAACTCTCACCCACATAACCATGTGTAACCATTGATGCAGGGATATGGATACGGGTAAGACTTGTACATTGCTTAAATGCACCTGCTTCTACCACCACCCCATTATCCAGAATGTGGATGGAAGAAAGGAATGTACAGCCGGAAAAAGCTCCTCTTCCACTGCCTGTTCCACACTCTCTTCTGCTGAAAAATCAGCTGCACTGACCAGCATTCCCGAATCCAGGCTGCCAGCCAGAAGCGTCATTTCAGCATCAATGCCAGTTTTCTTTTCATACCCAATCCTCCTTAAAAAATATAAAGCAGCCATATTTTATTACTGCTTATTATCCTGATTTTCTTTCTGATTCTTTTCTTTTTTCTGAGCAGCACTGTCGGACTCTGCAGAATCTCCCTGCATGATCTTATTCAGTTCCTGGATCATCTCTTCATCCTTCAAACGGAATTTTACCTCTACACGTCTGGACGCATCCTTATCTACATTTCCTTCTGCATCCAAAACCGGATCTGACATGGAATGCCCATTCACTGTCAGACAATCCTTCAGTTCCTGAACCTGTGAATCCTTCAGAAAATCACTCTTAATATCCAAAAGATACTGCGCTACCGCTAGAGACCTCTTCTGTGACAGCTCCAGGTTATAACTGTAATCTCCGTCTGTATCCGTATAACCATCAATAATGATCTCGCCAAGATATTTCTTATAGGAATCATCCAGCAATACCTTACAATATGTCGGCAGTACCATAGACAATGTCATCTTACCGGAATCGGTAAGCTCTGCCTGATCATAATCAAACATAACATTGGCATTCAACGTCAGCGCACCTGTCTGTGGATCAATATCCACATTGAGGTTCTTTTTCTCAAATTCCTTCTGCAAAGCTTCCACAACCTCCGCTTTCACGCCGATGATCTTGTCGATCTTCTCCTGTTGCTCTTCCAGAAGCTCTGTTTTTTCATCCAGCGCAGACTGCTGCTCTTTCAATGTATCCTGCTGGCTGGAAAGCTTCTTTTTCTGAGAGGCCAGCTTTTTCTGCTGCGCCTCAAGCGTTTCCTGCTGTTTGGCAAGCTTCTCCGCCAGAGAAGACAATTCTTCATCCTGAGATTTGATCTGCTTGTCCTTGGACTTGATCTGCTCATCCTGGCTTTTTAATGTCCCCGCCTGCTCATCCAGCGCATTCTGTTTTTCCAGAAGCTCTTCTGTATATTTTTCCTGAAGAGCGATTTTTTCATCCCGTTCCTTCAGACTGTCCTGATAGCTCTTCTGTGCCTGAAAAAGTGTCACACACATGATCAGAACAAAAAGCAGCAAAACTCCTGCCATCATATCCGAATAAGAACGCCAGACATTAAACCCATGCTCCTCCGGCTTTCTTTTTTTGCGCATTGACAATTCCTCTCTTATTTAAATAAACCAAAACGGCTTTTCTGTGCTGCCTTCGTTGCCTCACGGATACTGCGCTCGATCTCATCCAGCAGCGCTTCCTGTCTTGCACCCTGTCCTTCCAGAAGATCCTCCAGCCCCGTCAGCTTGTCCTTCAGTTCCTGGATACCGGCATTGCTTCCATAGCCCCAGGGCTGTCCGGCGATCAGATGGATATCACGGTTATTTTTTGCCGTCTTGATCTCAGAAAGAAGCCTGCGCACCTCATCCAGAACACTGTTGACCATCTTCTGGCTCTCGGTAAATTCTTTCACTCTGGCTTCAAAATCTTCGATCATCTTCTTATCTTCACGAAGAAGCTCCTCGCTGATCCTATTGGAATCCGCAACTGCTTTCATCCCTTCTGCAGCACTGTCCACATACTGGCGCATAGATGCATTGCAGTTTTTCCAGAGATCTGCGGATTCTTTTTCATTTTCATGCATATGCCGGGCAAACTTTTCGTAATCCTGTTTCTGCAGCTGCTGGATCATCTGATTATCCCGGATAATACGATCTGCAGTCTTCATATAACTGCTCTGCATCTCATCGATTTCCTTAATGGCATCCTTCATGGCACGTTCCTGCTTCGTAAAAGTTTCACTCAGCTGACTGCTCATGGTCTTGTACAATTCTGATGTATATTCTGTATTCTCCTTCTGCGCTTTCTTAAGTTCTGCCAGAGCATCATTAAAATCTTCAAACTGCATCTGAAAGGAACCATGCATCTCGCTTAAAAACGTATCCAGGATCTCCCGGATCGCATCCTGCTGCCCTTTTGTCACAGATGCGGTAAGAACGTCCAGAGAATCATTCATCTTCTGAAAAGTAGGTGTGATCACTTTCTCAAAGCTATCTGCCATCTGCACTGAAAACTGTTCCGCCATCTGTTTCATGGCTTCTGTCTGTGTCTTCTGGCTGGAAACAAGGAGATTCCAGGACTCATTCTCCGCAGTAGGGAGCACCAGTGCGTGAAAACGATCCAGAAAATCTTGCATCGCCTGGGACATCGCAGAATATCCGCTTTTCATCCCAAATGTGTACACAACAGAAAGTGCAACTCCATAAATGGAAGTCAAAAACGCAACTTTGATACCATCTACAAGAGCGGATACCGAGCTTGTCATCACTTCATAATCTGTGGGCTGGAAGTTCTTAAGTCCCCACACAAGACCGATAAATGTTCCAAGGATACCAAGGCTTGTAAAAATGTCCGGAGCCATCTCAAGGAGTCTCTTGTGGATATGTACATCTACATCCTCAATATTCACAAAATCCTCTACTTCAGCGATCCCTTCTTCCGTTCTGCTGATGCTGTCAACAAAATCATCCATCTTTTTGTCGAGATAGCGGTCACCGAAAATCCCTCGCAGCTGCCCAATCTCTTCTTTTCTGGCTCTTCCCGGAAGCTGAAACACTTCTGTGATCTCACCAGAGCCATGCTTCAGTGCTCTTGACAGGTTATCCATCCGATATAAACCTGCAAAAAGCCCCACTGCGTATATGATCAGCATAAGTCCCAGAAATGTAAAATTATAAAGCAACACATTCCCGGAGCCTTTTCCAACATAAGCAGTCAGGGTTGCCGCGGCCACTGTTACTGCCAGAAACAGCACTGTATTCATAAACTTTTTTCCCATAATATGCCTCCCCTGTCTTTATTTTTGAAAAAAGTTACTCTTTTGTTCCCATACTATCATAACATCTTCCCTAAAACAACCAGAAAGGACAATTCCTTCGCCAAAAGAATTGTCCTTTCGTCTTTTTTCTATTTATACTTTTATTTATACTTTTATACGGCAGGCTGCATCATCGCTGATCAGGATCCTGCGTCCGCAAACACCTACGATCACTCCGCCAAGTATCCTGCTTATGATCTGTACGGTCTTTCCTTCACTGACATCATATTGCCTGATCTGTTCCATAGTCTCCGGCATTCCGGTCATCCACTTGATCGTGTAGCTTTCCCCTGCTTTTGTCTCATTTAATGACTGCATATACTCACCCCATTCCATATATCACATCACTATCAGTAATTATCCTCTATCCGTAGGCGGATATTCGCAATCCGCACTTGGTTAAATGATTTCATATAATTCCAACACAATTCTGCATCTTTATATAATTAGTAAAGTTTAACTTTTATTTTTCTGAATTATTCATCGCCTTTATATATTTTATCTCATTTTATCTCAATTAGTCAATCATAACCTGTGAAATTTCACCAATAAAAACAAGCAAAAAAAGAAACGCAGAACAGCCATTACAGTTATTCTGCGTTTCTCATTATTTTCTATGCATAAACTCTATCTTCTTCCAGAAGCGTTGTCTTTCCATTCTTTACTTCCACAAGATTAACACAGCAGTTTGGCGGCACGGAGCCTCTCCAGAAATTCTTCGGATCAGGATCTACATTTTGAAGAAGAGCACGGACTGCACATCCATGAGAGGCAACAAGAATTGTTTTATCCGCAAGAGTCGGATCTGATGTTATTTCATCCCAAAAATCCTTTGTCCTGGTGATCACATCAAAAATATCCTCGCCCTTTTCCGGTCGTTTAAAATTTACCGGATCACGGAAAAAAGTCTCGATCTGCGGATCGATATAATTGCCCTCTGCATCTCTTACCTGATCACCCTCCAGCACACCAAAATCGATCTCCTGGATCCGCTTATCCGGTATGATCGGAACATCACGTTTCCCCAGAACATATTCTGCTGTCTGTTTTGCCCTTGAGAGCGGACTTGTAAAACAGATATCAAACTTCACATTACGGAGAGCTTCTCCGGTTTTTTCTGCAAGAAGGATCCCTTCCTTCGCAAGAGGTACATCCGCTGCCCCCTGAAGCTTTTTTAATTTATTCCACTCAGTCAGGCCATGTCTTACAATGTAGATCAGCATCAGCTTCTCAGCTCGATTCCAAGTCCGTTAAGACCATTCATGATCTTTTTCATTGCTGCGGAGATCTCGTTTTCACCAAGAGTCTTGTCATGGGCACGGAATACCAGAGAATAAGCCATGGATTTGAAACCTTTCTCAATCTGTGCGCCCTCGTAGATATCGAACAGCTGATAACTCTCAAGAATATTTCCGCCTCTCTGATCAAAAATCTCCTCAATCTGTCCTGCGAGAACTGCATGGGGAACTACAAGGCTCAGGTCACGAGTTACAGCCGGATATTTGGCAATTCCTGTATATTTGTGGTTGAAACCAGCAAATTCCAGAACATCCAGAATGTCAATCACTGCGATATATGCTTTTTCTCCGATAGAGTAATTATCTGCAACAGCCGGATGAACCTCACCTAAGTATCCAACTACCTTACCCTCGTAGATCATGTTAGCCTGTCTTCCCGGATGAAGGAATGGTTTTCCGCTGTTTGGATCGTAGGTAACCTTTTTCTTCATTCCGATCTTCTCGAAGAACTCCTCGCATACACCCTTCATATCAAAGAAATCGCCTTTTCCGTACATTCCAAGTGTAAACATGGTACGCTCATCCGGAAGCTCTGTAACCGGAAGGGACTTCGGAAGATAGATATTTCCAAGCTCGTAAAGACGAACATCTTTATTACGTCTGTTATAGTTTGTGGAAAGGGATGCCAGCATACCGTTCAGTGTGCTTGTACGCATGATACTGTAGTCCTCTCCAAGAGGATTGCTGATGGTGATGACTTTACGAAGATCACTGTCCTCAGGAATACAAAGCTTGTCAAATACCTTCGGGCTTTCGAAAGAATAGGACATTCCCTCTGAGAATCCGCAGTATTCTGCGATATCTCTTGCAACCTCCTGGATACGAAGCTTAAATGGCAGCTTACCTGTAGTAGCCTCTCCTGTAGGAAGTGTCATCGGGATCTTATCATAGCCATAGAATCTTGCAACCTCCTCTGCAACATCTGCATTACAGTGGATATCCTGACGGAATGTCGGTGCAACGATCTCGTCTGTTTTTTCATCATAAGCCAGTTCTACACGTCCAAGATAATCGATCATCTCTTCTTTTGTAAGGCTGGTTCCAAGAAGCTTGTTGATCTTCTCAGGCTCAAATTTTACTCTGGATGGCTCTCTTGTCTCGCTGCAGACATCAACCATTCCGCCTACAACCTCACCTGCACCAAGCTCTTCCATCAGCTGGCATGCACGGTCAATTGCAGCCTGTGCATTGTTCGGGTCAAGACCCTTCTCAAATTTACCGGATGCATCTGTACGAAGTCCGATCCTCTTGGAAGAAAGACGGATGCTGGTTCCATCGAAGCACGCCGCCTCAAAAAGAACCGTTTTTACATCGTCTGTGATCATGGAATTCTCTCCACCCATGATACCTGCGATGCCGACAGCCTTCTCACCGTCACAGATCATCAGAACGTTCTCATCCATGATACGCTCCTGGCCATCCAGTGTGACGAATTTCTCATCTTTTCCTGCACGGCGTACAACGATCTCCTGATTTGCGATGGTATCCAGATCATATGCATGCATTGGCTGTCCAAACTCTTCCATTACATAGTTTGTGATATCAACCAGGTTGTTGATCGGGCGGATTCCATTGGAAGCCAGACATCTCTGCATCCACTTCGGGGACGGACCGATCTTGACATTTTTTACAACTCTTGCGCAGTAACGCGGGCAAAGCTCCGGATCCTCTACAGTAACCTTTACATAATCGGAAGCTTTCTCATCATTTTCCTTAACCTCTACAATCGGCGGGCAGAATTTCTTCTGGAAGGTTGCTGCTGCCTCTCTTGCGATTCCAAGAACACCGTAGCAGTCTACACGGTTGGAAGTGATCTCATACTCAAATACCACATCGTCAAGGCCAAGTGCCTTAACAGCGCTCTCACCCACAACTGCGTCCTCAGGAAAAATATAGATTCCGTATTCTGGTGCTTCCGGATACATTTCTCTGGTGCTTCCAAGTTCCTCGATAGAGCACATCATACCAAAGGACTCAACGCCACGGAGTTTGCCTTTTTTGATCTTGATCCCTCCGGGAGTCATTTTTCCATCATGGCCGCCTGCAACACGTCCGCCATCAAGAACAACCGGAACTTTATCTCCTTCTTTTACATTTGGAGCGCCTGTTACGATCTGCACACTCTCAGTTCCGATATTTACCTGGCAGATGATCAGCTTATCTGCATCCGGATGTTTCTCGATCTTATCGATCTGGCCGATCACGATCTTATCGAGATCTGCATCCAGCTCTGTAAAGCCCTCTACCTTTGTGCCTGTTAAGGTCATGGCATCTGTATATTCCTGCGCCGTTACATCCAGATCCGGCACATATGTTTTAATCCAAGATAATGAAGTATTCATTTTGGTTGTCCCTTCTTTTTTCTATATTTACTGTCAGACGGATACTCATGATCCGTGTTCACTGTTTTAGAACTGTTTCAGGAATCTGCTATCGTTCTCATAGAGAAGACGCATATCATCGATCTCATATTTCAGAAGTGCGATACGCTCCAGACCTACACCAAAGGCAAATCCTGTATACTCATCCGGATCGATCCCGCACATACGGAGAACATTCGGATGAACCATACCACAGCCAAGGATTTCGATCCAGCCGGAACCTTTACAGAAACGGCAGCCTTTTCCGCCGCATTTGAAGCAGGAAACATCAACCTCAGCGCTCGGCTCTGTGAACGGGAAATGATGCGGACGGAATTTGGTCTTTGTCTCCGGTCCGAACAGCTCTTTTGCAAACTCCTGAAGGGTTCCCTTAAGATCTGCAAACGTAACGTTCTTATCAATAACAAGGCCCTCGATCTGATGGAAGGAAGGTGAATGTGTTGCATCTACCTCGTCAGAACGGAATACACGGCCAGGTGCGATCATACGGATCGGAAGCTTGCCTTTTTCCATCTCACGTGCCTGCACCGGTGATGTCTGGGAACGGAGCAGAATGGAATCATTGATAAAGAATGTATCCTGCTCATCTCTTGCCGGATGATCCTCCGGAATATTCAGCTTTGTAAAGTTGTAGTCCGCATACTCAACCTCCGGACCTTCCACAACCTCATAGCCCATTCCGATGAAAATACGCTCAACTTCTTCCAGAGCGATAGTATTCGGATGGCGATGACCGATCTTCGCTTTCTTTGCAGGAAGTGTTACATCGATCACTTCTGCCTTCATTTTTTCCTCACGGACCTTCTCCTCGAAATCCTTTTTGGAGGCTTCCAGAAGTTCTTCGATCTTAGCTCTTGTCTCATTGACAAGCTGTCCAACCTTCGGACGTTCTTCCGGAGCAACATCCTTCATACCTTTTAAGATTGCAGTAAGCTCACCTTTTTTTCCAAGATATGCAACACGCACATCATTCAGCTTATCCAGGCCCTCGGATTCCTCGATCCGTTTTCTGGCATTTTCAGCCAGTTCCTGAAGTCTTTCTTTCATATCCATGGTCTATTTCTCCTTTAATTAAAATGATCAAATGATCCGCCGCCCACCCCGAAGATCCAGATATGGGCAATAAAAAAACCGTCCCTTATAAAAGGGACGGAATATCCGCGGTACCACCCAGTTTCCCATGAAAAGATCACGGGCACCTCTTGTCTGCTTAACGCGCAGCTTACGTCATCTCCTACTGTTACTTCAGAGAGGAAGCTCCGGTGGGAAATTCAAGAACCATCTGAACCCGGGGAAGCTTACAGCCGGTGACTTCCCTTCTCTGTGAGAAAATGATCCTCTATAAACACCTTCACAGCTTTTCTGTCTTTTAATACTATGCCACAAGGTCTGCCTTCTGTCAAGCGCAAAGTCAGGATTCTTTGGAACTGTTTTTTTCATTTTCTTTCTTGGAAAGAAGTGTTTTTACAGATCTCTGGGCCTTTCGGAATTCATTTTCGAAGTAGGCATTGATCTCCGCCCCGTAAAGAAGCAGGTTCATACACACATACAGCCACAGCATTACCATGATCAGCGCAGTCAGACTTCCGTACATATTTCCAAAACTCGGAAAAAATTCAAAATACAGGGAAAATCCATAGGAAAATATCATCCATGCCACTGCGATCATAAATGCACCCGGAAGCTGGCTTTTAAAGGTTGCCTTTCGGTTTGGAAGCACTTTATAAAGGACCAGAAACACTGCAAACAGCACGGCAAATACAAGCAATGTCCTGGCCCCTATAACCTTGGCCAGCAGCCTCCCGAGAATCGGAATGGTTCTCTGTGCAGCTACTTGGATCCGATTACCAAGAACCAGGACCAGAAGAGTGACAATGATCGCCAGCACAAACAACAGCATATAAAAAACCGAATAGATTCGGGTCATCAGCCAGTTTCGGGTTTCCTTTACATGATAAATGGTATTTAAGCCATTGGTGATCGCCTGCATTCCCTTTCCGGACGCCCAGAGTGCCATCAGCGCAGACAACGGCACGATGGCTGTACTTCTTTTGTATACTTCTACCACAATGCTCAGCACAAAGGTCTGCAGATTTCCGGGCACAAACCCGATGATGGCATCCCTGACAACATTATAGCTTAACGGTGTATAACGGATCAGCGTTGTAAGAAACAGTATAAACGGGATAAAAGACATGATCAGAAAATACGCTGCCTGGGCCGCATATGCACTGACATGATCTCCGTTTGCCCTGCGCACAAATCCCAGCATGAGCTGGATTATATTTTTCTTTTCCTCGTCCATGCTGACCTCCCTCAGGTTTCTTTTTTCACCAGGAAAAACGTTCAAATCCGATCTTATCCTGGATTTCCGGAAAAAGCTTTACTTCCGGCTGCAGGCTCTTATGTTCGCCTATCATCTTTTCCATCCATACCATATTATACCAACGGTTAAACTTATAGCCGCATCTGTGGAACTCTCCCACACGCTTATAACCGAAATGTTTATGAAAATCCACACTGGCACTGGTCAGGTATTCATCTTCTTTTGGTGCAACTGCAATGCAGGCGTTCAGGTTCAGAATTCCCATCTCTGCAAGAAGACTCTCCAAGGCTCGATAGAGTCTGCCTCCTGCACCGCTGCCCCGCCGGTCATGTCTCACATAAACAGACATCTCCGCACACCAGCCATAAGCAGCCCTCGGGTGAAACGCCGAACCATAGGCATATCCCAGGATCTCTCCCTTCTCTTCTGCCACAATATACGGATATTTCACCTTTATATCATGGATTCGCTGCGTAAACTCTTCTATGGAAGGTGTTTCGTATTCAAATGTGATCGCAGTTTTTTCTACATAGTAGGAATAAATCTCTAAAAGTGTTGCTGCATCTCTCTCTTCTGCCACACGTATCTGCATTGCCTTCTCGCACCTCTTTTAATTCTGTTTGTCTGTTATTTCACAAAGAAACGGTAAACCGTTTCAGAGCTGTACTCTTCACCGGGAAGCAGGATCGGAGAATGGAAATCCTCTACATTGACTGCATTTGGCTCCACCTGTGTCTCTAGGCAGAATCCATAACGTTCATGATAAACATGACCGTTCTTTCCCTTCTCATCCTTAACAAAATTGCCTGCATAGAACTGCACACACGGGCAATCGGAGGAAACCTCCATACCGATACCGGATTCCCTGCAGTATGCAGTAGCGATCGAACGGACATTGCCCTTTGCATAATTATCGGTTACATAGTTATGGTCATAACCGCCTGTAAACTTCAGCTGTTCAAAGTCCGCCTCAATGTCTCTGCCGATTGGTTTGGAAACATTGAAATCCATCGGTGTTCCCGCCACCGGTGCATATTCACCGGTAGGAATGGACTGGCTGTCTTTTACCGGTGTAAAATACTTCGCATGAATACATACTTCCTGGTCAAGCACATCTCCGCTGCCTTCTCCATTCAGATTAAAATAAGAATGGTTGGTCATATTGGCAACGGTAGCTGCATCAGAGCGTCCTCTGTAAAAAATCTTCAGTTCGTTTTCCTCTGTGAATTCATATTTCACAACAATGGAAAATTCTCCCGGAAATCCGTTCTCTCCATCCGGACTGATGCGGAAGAAATCCACGCTGTTCTTCTCCTGGGAAATTTCTTTTACCTCCCACAGCTTTTTCTCAAAACCATCCGGACCGCTGTGAAGATTGTTATGATTCTCATTCTCTGCAAGAACCACTTCTTTATCATCAATAAAAAATCTGGAATTCTCGATACGGTTTCCACTTCTTCCAATGATCGCACCGAAAAAGCATCCATTAATCTCATATCCCCGGATATCGTCATATCCAAGGACCACATCCTTCAGATCTCCGTTCTTATCCGGAACACATATCTTCACCAGGATCGCACCATACTGAAGCACTTCCGCATAGGCACCTTTTTTATTCTCAAGATGATAGATTTTTACTTCTTCTCCTGTAGGAAGTGCCCCAAATTTCCTTTCAGAAACACTCATGTTTTAATTCCTCCCATATATGAAAAAAGAGCCACTAACCGGCTCTATGTCTTTAACCGATTAATCCCGGGATGCCGTTCCCTTATTTTTGACGCCTAGCAGATGCTAGGTGGGTATCCTCAACAGTGTCTTCTGCCTACCACGACGTGAGGTCTGACATCCAACCTGCGATTTTGGATTCCCAAAATGTCAATGTAGGTTCAAAAAGAAAAGGGGGATCGAACATTCCAGGATTCGGTTTTCGTTGTTTTTATTATAAACCAGTATTTGTGCTTTTTCAACAGAAAATACATTTTCTTACTGATTTTATTATCAATTATTATTTGATCTTAAGGATATCCTTTACTGCTGCCGGCATATCCACTGCATCTACCACCCTGTCATGAAGAACCGGGGCAGTACGGATTTCTTCAACTGCACGTGGAACAGGTACTCCGGAAAGCGCACTTAATGCGTCTACAAGGCCAAAATCATCCAGATCTTTATGCTCCTCACCAAGTGCTTCCATAACACTTCTTGTGAATTTATACGGACTTGCAGTAGAGGCGATCACTGTCGGAAGATGATCCGCTGTCTCACTTACATACTTCTTATATACGCCGGCTGCAACTGCAGTATGCGTATCGATCACATAATTGCTGTTTTTGTAGATATCACTGATGGCCTGTGCAGTCTCATCTTCACTACAGAAATTACCATAAAAATCAACAAGCTGTGCTTTCATATCGTCAGTAATGGTATATTCGCCGCCCTCACTTAAGGATTTCATAAGCTCTGCACATTTTTCAGCATTTTCTCCGGTAAGACGATAGATCAGTCTTTCCAGATTGCTGGAGATCAGGATATCCATGGAAGGAGATGTCGTAAGGATGAAATCTCTCTTTCTGTCATAGGTTCCTGTGCGGAAGAAATCATAAAGAACACGGTTCTCATTCGATGCACAGATCAGCTTGTGGATCGGAAGTCCCATCTGTTTCGCATAGTATGCAGCAAGGATATTTCCGAAGTTTCCGGTAGGAACTACCACATTGATCTCCTGTCCGTCTTTGATCCTGCCGTCGCGTACCAGTGATGCGTAGGCATATACATAATATACGATCTGAGGAACAAGACGACCGATGTTGATAGAGTTTGCAGAAGAAAACTGGAAGCCTGCCTGATCCAGCTCTGCTGCCAGCTCATGATCATTGAACATCTTCTTAACTGCAGTCTGGGCATCATCAAAGTTACCGGTAATACCTACCACATAAGTGTTGGCACCCTTCTGAGTTACCATCTGTTTCTCCTGGATCGGGCTGACACCATGCTTCGGATAAAATACAATGATCTTCGTTCCCGGCACATCTGCAAAGCCTGCCATGGCAGCTTTACCGGTATCTCCTGATGTTGCGGTAAGGATCACGATCTCATTCTTAACATTATTCTTCTTCGCTGCAGTTGTCATCAGATGCGGAAGAATGGAAAGTG
The DNA here is from genome assembly GCF_003480785.1 of Ruminococcus sp. AM26-12LB. Lineage (NCBI taxonomy): Bacteria > Bacillati > Bacillota > Clostridia > Eubacteriales > Oscillospiraceae > Ruminococcus > Ruminococcus sp. AM26-12LB. The sequence continues at coordinate 14,377 of NZ_QUJX01000018.1, forward strand.
CCATATCCTTAAATGCAATGGTCGCGCCATGGAACAGTTCCAGGAAATATGCCCCGTCCGCTTCATGAAGAGGCGCGATCTTTTCTGTATCAAATTTGCTGTCGTATGCTTTGTTGATACAGTTCTTAAGCTCATCCTCGGTAAAATCTGTAAGGAAACGGCTCATTACCTCATATGCTGTCTCCTGGTAGGTCATCTGTGCCAGCTTGTCCATTGGTACATCCAGCTGTGGAATGCTTTCAGGCACGAACAGTCCGCCGTCCTCAGAAAGGCCCTTAAGTATGGCCATAGACGCTGTAACTGCCTGCTCTTTTCCTCTGGTGCTCTTGTACAATACCTGCATTGGTGTTCCGCCTTTCTATTGTAAGATATTCGTTTTCTTTTCAACGTTATCACATTATAGCATGGAATTATGGAAAATGCCACCACTTTTAAAAAAGAATCTGTCTTGCCCAATCCCCCCCTGTGATCAGACAGATATTCACAGCTTTCGGATAAAAAGAAACCGCCGGTCTGTTTCTGCCGGCGGTTGGTTCCTTCTGTACTGCATCAGTTCTTCCTATTTATATGTATAAAATTCATGGACCCCGTATTTAAAGAGCCTCTTCAGGTCCTTTTCAAACCATTTCACATTATGTTCCTCTGCTGCAGATTTCTGGATAAAGAACAGTGCACCTTCAGAATAATCCGTACCCTTCAGCGCCTGCTTGACCGCTTCCCTTGTTTCATCGGAAACTGCAACTTCATTGATCCTGCCATCATAGGTCGGTGAAAACTGTGGAACGCCGTCACTGTTATCCCAGACAACCTCTGTCACCGTATTCGGAAAATCTTCGCTTTTTACACGGTTCATGATGACATTGGCCACCAGAACACGGCCCTTGATATCTTCACTTCCTGCTTCTGCCTCCACGATCCTCAGAAGTGTATCATAGTCTTCATCTGACATCAGTGTGGGATTTTCTGCCAGTGTGATCGACCTTGCATCAAGTTCATTTACTTTGTTTTCCATAGAGGAGCTTACATTAAGATCTGCAGCAGTATTGGTTACTTTCTGTACTCTCTGGCCTACGATCACCTGCTCACAGGAACTTCCGATCCTTGTAACCGTGCTTCCGGATAATGGTGTATCCGTAACTCCTGAAACCACACCTGCGATCCCGGTAGGAACAGCAACCTCTTCATAGGGAGAGCTCTCTCCTCCATCTGAAGCTGCATAAACCCTGCCTCCCTCACTTTCTGCAAATGTCCTTGTCCCCAGAGAAATAACCATCGCCAAAACTGCACATAATGTCAGCACTGCAAAACTGCGCGCGGAATTTCCTCCGGTTTTTCCATTTCTACGTTCATCCTGCACTCCGTCAGCCTCGCGTAAATCTTTCTCAACTTTCATAATCTCATTCCTTGCGTTTCATTTTCTGTAACAGCCCATAATCCTCCGATGCGATATCACAGCCCCCATTATCATCGCTTCCCGGATAAATACGGATCATTACGATTTCCTTTACATGTTTGTAACATTTTTGTAATGTATGGGAAAATTATATTTAATAATATTGAATATGTCAAGCTTTTTCCCGTATTTAACGCTTCAACGGCGGTATTTGTGTTTTATCCACACCTTATCCACATGTATTCCACATAAAATCCACATAAAACCGCAGAGTTATCCACACTCATGCCGTATTTCATTTCAGAAAAAAAGGCAGATAGCGTCTCCATCTCCTTCCAATGTTGTACACCCACTTTCCGGAAATCGTACTTCTATCTGCCTGTTTATCCTTTTTCAGAACAGTTTTTTCCTCTGTTATTTACAGATTTGATTATAATATTTTGTTTTCAGTCAGTCAAGGATTTTTGCTCGACCAGATCCGACACCTTATGCAAAACGGCACAGGGCCTGCACGAAAAGTGTCGCATAAACACACAGATCGATACTCCAGGCTCCCAGAAACAGTCCCCATGGTGTTTCCCCGGCTCCTTCGGCAAACCGTTTGGGCTTCAGCGCAAGGATCAGTGGAAAAAGAAGCGGCAGAAAATACCGTCCCTGCACACCCAGGATCTTATCGTAGCCATAGGCTGTCCACTGTCCGTATAACGTTACAAAGATCAGCGCAAATACCAGGAGACTGACTCCTCCCAGAATGCTCTTTACCGGAAGATCCAGACGGATTCCCGACATATCATCATTCCCGGAAACCTGAAGGACCAGGATCAAAAGATATCCCATTGCCAGCAGGGCACAGACAGGAATGTTCAGCCATCCAAGATTACTTCCTATCATTTCTGTAAGATAGGTCACACCAAAATTATCCAGGCTCCGCACAAAAGTCAGGACAAAGGCAGCCGGATCCTTCAGGATCCCCACAAGCTGTGCAGCTGTATCCACACCTGGCTGTGACTCACAGAGATATCGGGACGCAATGGCCAGCCAGCCGAAACTTAAGATCAGGATCACAGCTCCTGCACAGACCACATGAAACCAGTAATTTTTCCTGCTTTTAAACCGTTCTTTCGGAATCAAGAACAGGAGCAGGCAAAACGGCATGTAAACCACTTTGCAAAGACACAGAAATCCGGTCAGTACGTACATCCATATCAGCTGTCTTACACTCATAACTTCTTTTTGTTTATATCGCATGGCCAATACAAAAGCAGCCAGAGCAACCGTCAGAGCCAGGGCAAGGGCATCTGCTGACATGGAATTTGCTGACTGGATATTCACAGGTACCAGCCCCAGAAGTACGAGGAAATTTTTCCCAACAGGCGTCAGACGAATGGCAAAGAAAAAGAGCAGTCCAAACATAAGCATATTGGCGATCCTTCCCGCATAGGCAAGAACCATCGGCCGGTCCGTAAACAGATCTGCAATGCGGATCCCTACTGCCTGGGGAAGATACGAAGTAGGTGCATACAAGGCTGTATTTCCAAATCCGTAAAACTGTGTTTTTTCCCGGTCGATACGCTGATCTGCATTCTCTCCGATATCCCATAATGATACATGATCCTTGGCGGAAAATTCCGGAACCAGACCACTGTTAAACGTCCTTCCATATGAGAATAAGTCGTTTCCTCCGTTGCCTTCCGACGTCAGATATCCTCTGGAAACCTCATAGCTTCTCAGATAATGGCTGTACTCATCCGGCGAATTAAAGGCCGGAACCGCCGCCAGCGTACAGATACTCATAAAAATATAAACAACGGCAAACACCACTTCTGCCCGGAGCTGTCTGCGTTTCAGAAATGCAAAGATCACCAGCATCACAGCTGCCGCCGCTCCAATCACCAGAAACACCAGTGATTTTGGAAATGGCCTGGAAATGATCCGATAGGCAAGTGTCTGTGTATCATCCTTCTGGCTCACCAACCCTGCAGCCACTCCGGTATCCCCTTTTGCGCCATCTAAAACGATCCGGAATTTCTGCCCCTTACATTCCGTAAGCTTCTGGTCAAGCCGGAAATACGTGGTATCCCCCGACGATATGGTCAGTCTGCTGGCCTGCCAGCTCTGGATCTCCCTTTCATTCTGATACAGCGTTATCTGAAACGTTCCAGCAACCGATGCACTCTCTGTAGAAAGAAAAAGCTCCACACCGGACAGACGGTTCGTTTTGCAGGTAAACTCCTCTTCAAAGCTTCCTCCCGCACCGATCATAGACCAGGTATCCGGTCTTGCCTGCTGCTTTACATTTCCGAGGATCTCCGAATCACTAAGCAGATATGCGGAAAAGATCAAGATCATTCCCCATATCAGCAGATATTTCAGAGCGTTTTTCAGCTCTGCAGACAGGCTGTATGAGCTTCTGTTTTTTTTCTTATTTTTCATAATATCCCTCTTACTCACTGTTATTTTCACATTCCGCACTATTATAGCATCTGCACGGCAAAAAAAGAAGCTGCGTTTTATGGCAGCTTCTCATTTTTTGTAAACCTATCCGGAACCGGATGCTTATCGATTGTTGATCGCAGTTACCAGTGCATCAATAGAGGCACGGATGATATCCTGATCAACACCCGCTCCCCAGGCAAGCGTTCCATCCGGTTTACGGATTCCCACATAAGCGATAGCCTTGGAGGAAGAACTCTGCTCCAGAGCATGCTCCTGATAAGTCTCCAGTGTGTATTTCAGTTCGTAAGCTTTCTTCAGTGCATTGCTTACCGCATCCAGACGACCATTTCCGGAAGCCTCTGTAACGATGGTTTTTCCACGGAATGTAGAAGTAACCCGTGTTACGATGCCGTCTTCCTTCTGCTGGAAATGAACCTCACTGATGCTGTATGGTTCAACCACATTTTCGAAGGTAGATTTGAACAGACTGAAGATCTCGTCCGGATGAAGCTCTTTGTGCTTGTGATCGGACACTGCTTTGGCTGCATAGCCCATAGCCTCGCGCATTTTCGGAGGAAGGTTCAGGCCAAACTTTGTCTCCAGTATATAGCCTACACCGCCCTTTCCGGACTGGCTGTTGATACGGATAACATCTGCGTCGTAGTTTCTTCCCACATCTGTCGGATCGATCGGCAGATACGGAACAGTCCAGTGCTCCAGATCTCCGTTCTCTCTCCAGTGCATACCCTTTGCGATGGCATCCTGATGAGATCCGGAAAATGCAGCAAATACAAGAGCTCCACTGTACGGACTTCTTTCATAGATCTGCATTCCGGTACATTTCTCATAAACCTCACAAATATGCGGCATATCAGAAAAATCAATCTTCGGGTCCACACCCTGGGAATACATATTCATACCAAGTGTTACAATATCCACATTACCGGTACGCTCACCATTTCCGAACAAAGTTCCCTCAATTCGGTCAGCACCCGCAAGAAGACCCATCTCAGAATCTGCAACGCCACATCCACGGTCATTGTGCGGATGAAGAGAAACGATCACGTTTTCACGGTATTTCAGATTATTACACATGTATTCCACCTGGCTTGCATACACATGCGGCATAGAATGCTCAACAGTAACAGGCAGGTTGATGATCGCTTTGTTATCTGCAGTGGGCTGCCATACATCCAGAACCGCATTGCACACCTCCAGCGCATACTCAGGCTCTGTTCCCGTAAAGCTCTCCGGGCTGTACTCAAACTGAAAATTGCCTTCTGTCTCATCAGCCAGCTTTTTCAGAAGTGCAGCGCCATCTACTGCGATCTTCAGAATCTCCTCTTTTGATTTTTTGAATACCTGCTCTCTCTGAGATACGGATGTGGAATTGTATACATGAACGATCGCTTTTGGGGCGCCTTTAACAGCTTCAAAAGTCTTACGGATAATATGCTCTCTTGCCTGAGTCAGCACCTGGATCGTTACATCCTTCGGGATCAGATCCTGCTCGATCAGCGTACGGAGAAACTCATACTCTGTCTCAGAAGCAGCCGGAAATCCAACCTCGATCTCTTTAAAACCAATCTTTACAAGAAGCTTGAAAAATTCCACTTTCTGCTCCAGGCTCATCGGGATCACAAGTGCCTGATTTCCGTCACGAAGGTCTACAGAGCACCAGATCGGGGCCTTATCCACATATTCTTTCTCCGCCCATTTCATACATTTCACCGGCGGCATGTAATACTGACGTTTGTACTTGGATGGTGTCATCATTTTGTTTTCCTCCACTTTCTGTTTCCATTAAAATTTCTCTTTGGTTTCTGTTTTTGATATAAAGACATAAAAAAATCTTCCGACTCTGCAGATTCTGCAAGAGACGAAAGACAACTGCTGTCCTACGCGGTACCACTCTTATTTCATGAATAAAAATTCACACACTTGACAGATACGGAATGTATATACATCCTTATATCCTCTCCGGATAACGGCGGACACCGTCTGCGTCTACTCTCTTATATAATATATAAAGATTTCAGGCAGATGCTCCGAGGCGAGTTCCACAAATCCCTTCCGCTGCTTCTCACCGGCCAGCAGCTCTCTGTGCTCCGTTCTCTTGTGTACTATTCCTCATCTACGCATTTTCTTTTTGAAACTGGTATTAGGTTAACACGTTATGGAAGATTTGTCAACGAAATTTTAGCGATGCACCGTGCAAAAATTTCAGTGCATCACTCACGAACAGCAATCCGGGCTGATTCTTTTCTCTGTCTTCCTGCTATCTACGGCAGACATTATTCGGCTCCCCGCCTGACTGAAAGCTGATGACCAATCCAGTACACAGCCCCGCCAATACCTCCTCCAAGAGTATTATATGTCAGATCAGAAACCTGGAACGTCCCAAGCCTCAGGAAAAGCTGCAGAAGTTCAATGGACAGTGAGAATACAAAGGTAATCTTAAGTCCGGTCCACACAATATTCAAGAATGTTGTTTTTTTCAATATTTTCTTTCCTGCGGTCCAGAACAGCAGGATCGTGAACGGAATGAACAGCATCAGATTCTCAATACACTCAGTTGTGAGATATCTGGTACCATCCTCTCCATATTTCCAGATCCACCAGTTCGCCATCACATCCGAAAGGGGATTCATCCACATATCCCGGTTCAGCAGCGTGCGAAACAAAATCATGGTTGTATAAAAGGTCAGAAAAAACAGCTTCCGAAAAAAAGCATTTCCTCTGAAATACTGCCACCACACGGAAAAAGCTCCCCTGATTCCCCTTCCACCTGTCTCATTATGGTAGGCAAAGAGATAAAAAAACAGTACCATCACAGACAGGATCACAGAAAACCAAAATGGCTGGTACAAAGCTGTCAGTACACTTGTAATAATACTTGATATGATGTCTTTCATTATAAGTCCTTTCACATAAGCCAGACAGTCGACCATTCTTCTGTCCGGCAGCTCTGTCATTATTCCTACCTATATTACTACACTCTTCCCACAAAAGCCAGAAAAAGATATCTCTCACCGCTCTGTCAATCGACCTGCATATCGTTTTTATATTCCTGAAAATGTGAGGGTCATGCGGATATTCGCAATTGAAGCAGGGAACTTACTTGATTCGGCTAAACTGCAATATTTTTTTATTTTTAACAAATTTTTGTTATATTTTACCAGCAAAACATGCTATAGTTCATAGTAAGAAAAACATTTCGGAGGTATTTTTAATGAAACGTGATCTGAAAAAAATCGTAAGCCAGATGACACTGGAAGAAAAAGCCGGCATGTGCTCAGGTCTTGATTTCTGGCATCTGAAACATGTGGAACGCTTGGGGATCCCGGAAGTAATGGTCAGCGACGGCCCTCACGGACTTCGTAAGCAGGATGACAAGGGCGATCATCTTGGAATGAATGACAGCATCAAAGCTGTCTGCTTCCCACCGGCCGCTTTAAGCGCCTGCTCCTTTGACCGCAAGCTGGTGGAAGAAATGGGCAAAACCATCGGAAAAGAAGCTCAGGCCAACGATGTATCCATAGTTCTCGGACCGGCCGTAAACATCAAACGTTCTCCTCTCTGCGGAAGAAACTTCGAATATTATTCCGAGGATCCATATCTCGCAGGTGAGATCGCAGCCGCTTTTATAAACGGAGTACAGTCCCAGCATGTAGGAACCTCTATCAAGCACTTTGCAGCAAACAACCAGGAATATCACCGCATGAGTAATTCTTCCGAGGCTGATGAGCGCACTTTACGTGAGATCTATTTCCCTGCATTCGAAACCGCAGTAAAAAAAGCTCAGCCATACACCTTCATGTGCTCCTACAACCAGATCAATGGCACTTTCGCATCTGAGAATAAATGGCTTCTCACAGATGTTCTCCGCGGCGACTGGGGCTTCAAGGGCTATGTAATGTCCGACTGGGGTGCAGTCAATGACCGCGTCAAAGGTCTTGAGGCAGGTCTTGAGCTGGAAATGCCTTCCTCCAATGGGGTCAACGATGCCCTCATCGTACAGGCCGTAAAAGACGGTTCCCTCAAGGAAGACATTCTTGACCAGGCTGTTGAACGCATTCTACGCATAATTTTTGAATATGCAGACAACCGGACACCGCAGGAATTCACCATGGAAAAAGACCATGAAGAAGCACGCCACATTGCCGAAGAATCTATGGTTCTTCTGAAAAACGATGAGCAGATCCTCCCTCTGAAAGCATCCGAGAAAATTGCTTTCATCGGTGGTTTTGCAAAGAAGCCTCGTTTCCAGGGCGGCGGAAGCTCTCATATCAACTGCTTCAAGATCACAAACGCACTGGATTCCGTTCCTTCCGATGCACAGGTTACTTATGCAGAAGGTTTTCCTGCAGACAAAAATCTCTACGATGACGCACTTGCAGCTGAAGCGATCAAAACTGCTGCCGCCGCTGACAAGGTTGTGATCTTCGCCGGACTTCCGGACAGCTTTGAATCTGAAGGATACGACCGTTCCCACATGAGGCTTCCTGAATGCCAGAACCGTCTCATTGCTGAGATCCTTAAAGTACAGCCGAATACCGTGATCGTCCTCCACAACGGTTCCCCCGTGGAGCTGCCATGGCTCAATGATATAAAAGGCCTTCTGGAAGCATACCTCGGCGGTCAGGCAGGCGGTACCGCTGTCGCAAACATCCTTTACGGAAAAGTAAATCCCAGCGGCAAGCTTGCCGAGACAATGCCGCTCAAGCTCTCCGACAATCCATCCTACCTGAACTTCGGCGGCGGTGAAAAGGTTGAATACCATGAAGGCGTATTCGTAGGCTATCGCTACTACGATACAAAAGAAATGGATGTAGCATATCCGTTTGGCTATGGACTCTCCTACACTACCTTTGCCTGCAGCGACCTGAAGATCTCCAATGAAAATCCTACAGACAAAGACACCATCACCGTTTCGGTTGATGTAACAAACACAGGAAATATGGCAGGAAAAGAAGTCGTACAGCTCTATGTCAAAGACTGTACCAGTTCCGCGATCCGTCCGGAAAAAGAGCTCAAGGGCTTCGAAAAGGTTTTCCTGAATCCAGGCGAAACCAAAACAGTAACCATGGAGCTGGACAAGAGAAGCTTCGCATGGTACAATACGGAGCTTCACGACTGGTTCGCAGCCAGCGGCGAATATAAGCTCCTTGTCGGTACATCTTCCAGAGATATCCATCTTGAAGGCAGGATCCATCTGAACAGCAGCCAGGAGCTTCCGATGCATGTTCATATGAACACCACCCTGGGCGAACTGTTCCGCAACCCGAAAACAAGCGAAACAGCAAAAGAACTGACAGCAAAATATATCTCAGCCATGAACGTTGGTGAAGAGTCCTCTTCTGAAGCCGCTTCCGAAGCTATCACTGAAGAAATGACAGAAGCCATGACCGACTCCATGCCATTACGTGCGCTGGTAAGCTTCGGCGGATATTTCAGAGAAGAACTTACAGAAATTATTGAAAAATTAAATAAACTGGTATAATTTCACAGGACATCCTCCGCCGAACGAATTATACTTACATAAAAAGCTGCATAAAACGGCACAAAAAGCGACATAATTGGACCGCTATGGCAGTTTCAGATCGCTTGACAAGCATTAAAGCGGATGTTATCATTACATATGGTTCAAAATCTTGGATCAAACAACAGAATAATCCGAAAAAATCACTGTCGCTTAATTTAACATTAAGCGGCAGTTTTCACATTCTCTTCATTTTCCTTTCACACAATGCACACATTTTTTTACTATATTATTAACTGTAGATAGCAAATGCTAAACAATCTTTTTCTTTTTCATACTTTTTTGCCGGGAGTCAGCACAACTCCCGGCCTCCTTTTTTATTCTTCAGGTAGTTCGCCTGCATTTTCTATTATTATTAAAGATATAAAAATATGTCTTGTTTTTTCTTATTATATATATTACACTAGTTAAGAACTTATTGTTCCTGCCCATTTTGTTCTTTGATAATTTCATAGACTTCACACTCGAAACATGATACAATATCCGCACAGAGAAATATGCGGTACAATTTTTATAGGAGGATGCGCATATGCTAGATCAGAAAGATTTGGAATTATTAGCCGGTATGATAAACCCGATCAATGTCCAGCTGGGCAATATAAATAACCGATTAGATGGTATCGACGCCAGACTGGATGCAGTGGATACTCGTCTCGACGGTATCGACGCTCGTCTCGATGCTATGGATGTTCGTCTTGACGGTATCGACGCTCGTCTCGATGCTATGGATGTTCGTTTTGACGGTATCGACGCTCGTCTTGATGCTATGGATGTTCGTTTTGATGAAATAGATGCCCGCTTCAACCGGGTAGAAAACAGACTTGAAATGATCGATCTGAAATGTGATACCAACAGAAAACGCCTGGACGACCTTTCACTGGATGTTAAGCTTGCAGAACGAGATATCCGAAAAGATATCAAAAATTTACAGGACACAACAGAAACTCTTGTCGTTGTACTTCAGGGAAGAGGTATTTTACCTGACCCAGGTAACACAATACAGACAGCCTGATCATATCATGTAAAGAGTGTGAAGCCTATGAAAGTATCAAGGGATCACACTCTTTATTTCATCCCTATAACCATCTTTCTCCTCAAAAAATGGTTGCATTTACAATTCGTTTATGTTATAGTTATATGCGTTGCGGGGTATGGCGTAGCTTGGTAGCGCGCACGGCTGGGGGCCGTGAGGTCGCAGGTTCAAATCCTGTTGCCCCGATTGAACATCATAAATATTATAACAGCTAAGGTTTCCGAGGTCTGATGACTTCGGATTTTTTTATTACCTTTATTACCTTACTATTTTTCGAAAGGAAGGTTTTGCATGCAGGATAATCTGTCTCTTTATCATATTTTTTATACGGTAGCACGTACCGGCAGTATCTCCCACAGTTCCCGGGACCTTTATATCAGTCAGCCTGCTATCAGCAAGGCGATCCAGAAGCTGGAGCAGAATCTGGATACCGTTCTTTTTAAACGCAGTTCCCGGGGTGTCACTCTGACTCCGGACGGCGAGCTTCTTTTTGAAAAAGTAAAAGAAGCTCTTTCACTTCTGGATGAAGGAGAAAATTCCATTCGCCATAACCGTTCCCGGGACATTCCAAAGCTGCGTCTGGGCGCCAGTTCTACTCTTACCAGATATGTACTGCTCTCCCACCTGGAAAACTATATTGCACGTTTTCCTCATGTACGTATCACAATTTCCTGCCAGTCTACTTATCAGACGCTGCAGCTTCTGGATGAGGAAAAAATCGATCTGGGACTCATCGGACGGCCGCAGAAGCTTCGGGGATATTATTTTCAGCCTCTTTTGAAAATCCAGGATACCTTTGTCTGTACACAGCAGTATCTGGAAAATCAGAAAAAGCTCTATCCGGATGAACCTCTGATCCAGGCAGCAACTTTCATGATGCTGGATGAGGACAATATTACACGTCAGACCGTGAACACTCAGTTGAAAGAACATCATGTGGAATTAAGTCATATTCTGGAAGTAACAACTATGGATCTTCTGATCCAGTTTGCGGAAATTGGTCTTGGGATTGCATGTGTGATCCGTGATTTTGTAAAAAAAGAGCTTGAAGAAGGAACTCTGGTGGAAGTACCGGTAGGATTTTCTTTTCCGCTGCGTGAGATCGGGTTTGTATGCAGACAGAAAGATGCTGATTCGGCTTTGATCGCGCCATTTTTTGATGATGAAACAGAGCATCCGGATAAATAAAGGAATGTAAAAAAATTCCCATCTGATCATTGCGACCAGATGGGAATTCTAAATTTCAAAAAAGTTTCCTACCACTGTATTACGTGTGTGACTTTTTTGACTCAAACTTCGCTGCGCTTCGTTCGAGTAGCGCAAAATTTATTGCGCCTGCAATAAATTTTGCTTAGTTATTAATAAGCTTATCCTCGCCGTTCCAGCTGTAGAGTTTACGGATCTCCTCGCCGACTTTCTCAGACTGATGCTCAGCAGCTAATTTTCTCATAGCCTTGAAGTGTACCTGTGCACCTGCATCGGACATGTCGAGTAAGAACTCTTTTGCGAATGTACCATCCTGGATATCGGAAAGAACTTTCTTCATTGCTTTCTTTGTATCCTCTGTGATGATCTTCGGTCCTGTGATGTAATCGCCATACTCAGCTGTATTGGAGATAGAATATCTCATTCCGGCGAATCCTGACTGATAGATCAGGTCAACGATCAGTTTCATCTCATGGATACACTCGAAGTATGCGTTTCTTGGGTCATAACCAGCTTCAACAAGTGTCTCGAAACCAGCCTGCATAAGTGCGCAAACACCACCGCAAAGTACAGCCTGCTCACCGAAGAGGTCTGTCTCTGTCTCTGTACGGAATGTTGTCTCAAGAACACCAGCTCTTGCTCCGCCGATTCCAAGTGCATATGCAAGTGCGATATCCTGAGCTTTACCTGTAGCATCCTGCTCTACAGCGATCAGACAAGGAACACCTTTACCAGCCTGATACTCGCTTCTTACTGTGTGTCCAGGTCCTTTCGGAGCGATCATTGTAACATCAACATATGCTGGTGGTTTGATGCATCCGAAATGAATGTTGAAGCCATGAGCGAACATAAGCATGTTGCCTTCCTCAAGGTTCGGCTCGATATCGTTCTTGTAAAGTGCAGCCTGTTTCTCATCGTTGATCAGGATCATGATGATATCTGCTTTTTTAGCTGCTTCAGCAGATGTATATACCTCGAAGCCCTGCTCCTCAGCTTTTTTCCAGGATTTGCTTCCTTTGTAAAGGCCGATGATTACATTACATCCGGACTCTTTAAGGTTCAGTGCATGTGCATGTCCCTGGCTTCCGTATCCAATAATCGCAATTGTCTTACCATCTAATAATCCAAGATTACAGTCTTCCTGGTAAAAAATCTTATTTGCCATTTTACTTTCCTCCTCTGATGTTTACAACATCTTCTTCATAAAAATTATTTATCGTTAAGAGAGTAGCTGCTCTCCTAGCAAACATATGTAAAAAATTTACAGGTAACGGACATCGTCACTGCCTCGTGACAGACCTGTGATTCCCGTTCTTGCAAGCTCAAGGATCTCATAGTCAGCCATCAGCTCCACAAACGCCTTCAGCTTGTTCTGGCTTCCGGTCATCTCCATAATAAGAGAATCCTTACTTACATCCACCACCTTGGCACGGAAGATATCTGCAACAGAAAGAGCTCCCTGCCTCTGTTCCGGCTTCACAGCAACCTTGACGAGCATCAGCTCACGGGCAACGCTGTCGTCCTGTTCAAGGACCTTAACATCCCGTACATCTTCCTGCTTCGCCAGCTGCTTAGTGATCTGCTGGAGCATCTGATCATCTCCCTCACAGACAACTGTCATACGGGAATATCTCTGATCTGCAGTCACTCCTGCGGTAATGCTGTCAATATTATATCCACGGCGGCTGAAAAGACCAGCCACACGGCTAAGGACTCCGGAGGTATTATCCACAAGGATGGATAGTATTCTCTTTTCCATAATACACCTGCTTTCAACACTTTTATGTATAGAAAACCGACTTCGTCAGTTAACGCTTTAATCTAATAAACCCTTGCTTTCTTACCATTATAACAACTTCGAAAATTTTGTCAATCAAAATTTCCTGCAAAATTCCTTCAGGATGATAAGAAATGTTTTTATCCTCAGATCAGATATTTTTTCTTAAGCTCCTCGGATGCCTTTGGTGTCAGATAGAGTTTTTTCCGAAGGAATCTTTCAATTCCTCCGTTTTCTTTTTCGATGACATCAAAAACTGTATTGATATAAGACTCCTTCACCTGATAGAAGGCTTTCAGATCTGCAAGCTTCCGGCTGTTTTCCGGCCAGTCTGCCCGGTAAAGCCTGCGCATATATTTCAGTTCATCTTCCAGACATGGATTCGACCGCATATAATCCCTTCGTATCGTTTCCTTAGGTACACCCAAAGCAAAGAGCAAAAGTGCTGTTCCGACTCCTGTCCGGTCTTCTCCTGTGGCACTGTGAAAAACAACAGCTCCATTCTTTACATGAAGCAGGACATCCAGAAAACGTGCATACTGCTTCAGAGAATACTCATCCGTAACGAAATTCCGGTACCAGTCCTGCATATACCGGTCTACATCACCATAGCAGGACATCACATGTTCAAAAAAGCTGTTTCCACTGCTGTCCTCATCCCGGATTGGAATGTGATAATACTCCACTCCTGCCATGATATCATCCGGTTTTTTCTTTACTTCTGCAGCTGACCTGAAATCGATCACTGTTTTTACATTATATTCTTCTGAAAGGATCCGGTTGTCTGCAGCAGAAGCATGATAGATTTCTCCACTGCGCAAAAGCTTTCTGGGAAGAATATGCGAACCGTCTACTGTCATCAATGCACCCAGATCTCTTGTATTCGGAAGATTCTGAAGCGGAAGCCTGCTTCCTTTTGGAAAACCAACCGCAAGATCCGGATTCAGTACTTTAAGAAGCTGAAGGCAATCCTGTACCTCCTGCTCTGTCATATCAAATTTATAACGCTTCTGACGTCTGGTTATGATCACCAGATAATTGATGATCAGCTGCTTTTCACCGGTTTTATCGGTCCCCTCACGGCGCATGTACGCCCAGAGAATATCTTTACACGGAAGACTGTTGAGCATCATATGTCTGGTAAACACAAAAAAGCCATCTTCGATCCGTATTTTTCCGTATCTCATTTTCTTTCCTTTCTCCTTCTCAACCCCTGTGCTGCTTTCTTCGCAACACTTTTTATCATACCAGAAATCTCCAGTCCCGTATACCTCGTTTGACAATTTTCGTAGTTTGGATATAATAAACAGAGAAATTTTACCACAGGGAGGCTTTCTTTTATGGACAATCTTATTTTCTGTCTGAATGTTACCGTGCCCATCTTTCTTACACTGCTCCTGGGATATTTTTTCCGGAGGATCGGACTGTTTGATGAAACATTTGTCAATCGTATGAACAAATTTGTGTTTGTCATCCCCCTGCCTGTGCTTCTGTTTCAGGACATCGCTAAAATCGATATCTATGAGGCCTGGGATCCCAAGATGGTTCTTTTCTGTTTTGCGATCACATCGCTCAGTATTATGATCTCCGTGCTCCTGTCCCGTTTTCTCCACCCTTCCGATATCCGGGGCGAGTTTATCCAGGCATCCTACCGCAGCAGCGCAGCGATCCTTGGTATCGCCATTATCCAGAACCTTTACGGAAATGCAGGTATGACACCACTGATGATCATTGCCAGCGTCCCTCTTTACAATGTAATGGCTGTTGTAGTTCTCTCTGTCTTTAAACCAGGTCAGGGAAAAATAGATGGTACCGTTCTGAAGCGCACTTTAAAGGGAATTGTCACCAATCCCATCATTCTCGGCATTGCAGCCGGTACACTCTGGTCCCTTCTTCGTCTTCCATTTCCGAAGATCCTGGACTCTACGGCAGGCAATCTTGCAAAAACCGCCACTCCTCTTGGCCTCATGGCTATGGGCGGATCTCTGCACTTCGGAAAAGCCTTTTCCCGGCTGAAAGCATCTGTTGCCTGTACATTTATGAAACTTGTCGGTTATGAAGCACTTTTTCTTCCTCTTGCCATCCGTTGCGGTTTTACAAAGGACAAGCTGGTTTCCATCATTATCATGCTGGGGTCTGCCAGCACCGTTACCTGCTTTGTCATGGCAAAAAACATGGGACATGAGGGTTCTTTTTCTTCGGGAGTCGTGCTTCTTACCACATTATTCAGTGCCTTTACCCTGACACTCTGGCTGTTTATCTGCAAAGGTCTGGGACTGATCTGATATTGCAGCTTCTGCATATTATCTACCCGGAAAAATCTATAACATAAAATGCTGTAAGAACTATGATTTCTGGTTCTTACAGCATTTTTTTATAAAAGCATATTCACATAAAGCTATCATTTCTGATGTGGATGTTTCTGTTCTTACAATCTCATAGCCTACAAAACAAACGAAGCATTCTCTCAGATCAGCTTCAGATATTTCAAGCCATCCCGAATGCCGTAGTGGAACATATCAGACGTAACATAATCTGCCAGTTCTTTGATCTTCGGAGAAGCATTTCCCATGGCAACCTTTGTTGCAGCGTATTCAAACATGGCAAGATCATTGTTGCTGTCTCCAAAAACAACGGTATTCTCCCACGGAATATCAAACAGGCGGATCACAGCTGCGATCCCAACAGCCTTGTTAAAGCCCTTTGGCACCAGTTCAATGGTATTTCCCACAAACGAACTGCTGCCTTCATGGCGGATGATATCATAGTATTCTGATAAAATGGATAACGCTGCCTCCGCATCACATCCCTCCGTCATTTTTGCACTGATCTTATTGATCCGCATACAATCCTCATTTCCACGGATAGGCCTCCATTTATCGCCCAGGGATTCTGTGATCAGACTGGCATACCAGTTCACTTCATCGGTATACTCCTCTTTGTCATAATACATAAAATCCGCGCCTTCCATTACCGGGATCAGTCCGTATTTTCTGAGAACCTCCACAGAAAGCTTTGCAACCTCCGGCGTCATCTCTTTATTAAAAAGTCTCTTCCCGTCCTTCTCAATGGTGGATCCGCAGGCACTGATCATTCCCGTAAAAGGGATCTGCTCCAGATACCAGGATACAAACGCACGACTTCTTCCTGTGCAGAGCCACGCTTCATGTCCGTTATCTACCAGCGCACGGATGGCTTCTATGGCACTGTCCGGCACTCCTTTTTTCATATCACAGACTGTTCCGTCCGCATCAAAAAATACTGCTTTTCTGCTCATTTTCCTGTCCTCCGATATCACCTGTAAAATACCTTTGCCGCACGGATCAGGCTTTCCGTATCTTTCACTCCAGCTGTTTCATAAGCGGAATGCATCGCCAGCTGCGGCAAACCGATATCGACCGTATTTATGGCTGCCTGGGTATTGGAAATATTTCCCAGAGTGGAACCACCGGCAATATCAGAACGGTTCACAAATGTCTGATATGGCACATCTGCCTCTCTGCAGAGTTCCTTAAAGATTGCTGTGGAAATCCCATCGGTACAATATTTCTGATTGGCATTATATTTGATCACAATTCCACCATTCATCACCGGACGGTTTACAGGATCTGCCTTGTCTGTATAATTCGGATGTAATGCATGTGCATTGTCCGCAGAAATCATAAAGCTCTCCGCAAGGGCCATCAGATAACTTTCCTGATCTCCGCCAAGGGCCAGATTGATACGAAACAGTACATCTTTAAGAAATGTGGATGCAGCTCCCTGCCTGGTAGTGCTTCCCACTTCTTCATTATCCAGTACACAGTGGACTGCAATGCCCTTCTTCTTATCTGCCTGAAGAAAGCCTTCCATTGAAGCGAAAGCACACTGAAGATCATCTAATCTTGGACTGGAAACAAATTCATTCCTGGATCCCCAGATCGTTCCGGGCATCCGGTTATAGAGAAACAGATCATGGCCCAGGATATCCTCCGGACGGATCTCTGCCTCTTCTGCCAGCATCCGCATGAAGTTTCCTTTTTCGCCACTGCCACTGTACAATGGAAGCATATCCTTCTGGACATTATAATGATAGCCTCCGTTAATATCTCGGTTCATATGGATCGCAAGGCTCGGGATCATGACCAGATCTCTATCAATATCTACAAGCTTTTCCAGAATTTTTCCGTTTTTGTGGACGATCATGCGACCTGCCACAGAAAGGGGACGGTCAAACCAGGTAGAAAGGATCATTCCTCCGTACCGCTCCACATTCAGCTTCACATAAGCTCCGTTTACAGACATCTCCGGATTTTCTTTTATTTTAAAAGACGGGGAGTCACTGTGACTTGCAATGATATGATATCTCCTGCAGTCATTGACAGGAATGGAAAATCCGATGATCGCGGAATGATTTCTCATGACAAAATATTTTCCGCCCTTTTCCAGCTCCCAGCGCTCCTCTTCCTTCAATTCTGTAAAGCCTTCCTCCAAAAAACGTCTTCTTGTTTCCTCTGCCGCCTGAAAGGCTGTAGGACTTTTACTGATAAATTCCAGCAGTTTTTCTGTTGTTTCTTCGTACATAATCTTCTCCTCTGTCGGCCCGGTAATATCCAGGCTGTTATGCTATTACCCATTATACGGCAAAACTTTTTTCAGGGCAATATCTCAGATTTCTGCACTCTTTCGTACCCACATATGCTGCACAAGCTTATCCCCAAGCTTATTTGCGAGCATAGTATAAATTGAACTAAATACATTGGCTCCAATACGGAGCAGCACTGCTGCCGGCATTCCAAACAGTCCTGATGCAATGGACAGTGCTCCAAATGTATTAAATGCAGTCTGCCACGCATAACCTGCGGAATATCCCACACCGATTCCTCCGATCATTCCAATATAGGGATACATAGATTCCGGAAGTATCAGATAAAGCACTGCAAACAGAATACAGCCAACGATGTTGAACATAGCTCTTTTTCCGGCTCTTCCCCTGCAATCCGCGGTAAACGGCAGACACACGGACATACAGGCAATTCCGGCCCACATTGCTCTTGGGAGTCCCAGAAGAGACATGATCAGCATAGCGCTGGAAACGATCAGCGTCAGTCTTAAATACCACCTGCCTCTTGCGGAATGCAGATCAAATTCCCGGAACAGGTCCAGAAACGTCCTGCGATACGGGCGGTTTTTCTGATTCTTATAAAAAACTACCATGCAGAGAACCATTCCGGCCAAAAGCCCCTCTACACGAAGCAGATACGCCTTTCCGGTTACGTCATATCCCATCAGAAGCAGATATCCGAGAACAAATGTGGAATGGTTATACATAATTACATTATGGCATCCCAGGATCATCAGTAACAGGATGCTTATCGCATTAACAAAAAATGCCGGTACCGGTGAAACCATATTGGATAATCTCGGTCCTGCGATCAGAATACAGAAAATCCCGGCAATGGACAACAATCCGTGGGACGTCCGGATTCCGAAATCCGCCTGTCTTAAAACCAGCACTGCCAGTAGTACGGTTACTCCTACAACACTGTTGTCATTGCCGGTTATCTTACTGTACAATGTCACAACCGCCACACAAAATGCCATGACAAGATACACTTTAAAATTATAGATCAGAATATGCCTTCTTTTCTCCTTTTTGTCTGTGGTATTTCTGATCAGCTGTTTTGATCCGGTTGAGCTTAACTGCAGTTCCTGATAAAATGTCATTTTCATCACTCCTTTTGTAAAGCAGACATTCTCATTTCGCTTTTTTCACATGCTCATAAACGCAATCTCTTTACAATTTACGTTCAAAGATACAAACAGCCATTATACTTGGTTTATTCTAAAACGTCAAATATTTTTTCTGAAATCATGTTCACGCATTACACCTCAGCCCCGATCAGATCACTCCGAAAATGGCCAAGAACATTTTTATTATTTTTATATTTACTGCAGCTCCGCTATCCTGGTCACTGCTACATAAATGTCCTGTATCTTATACCAGGTTGGATAATCCACCACTCCGGATGCAGGAAGCCCGAATATATTCTGGAATTTTTTTACAGATGCAGCGGTAGCCGGACCATAAATACCATCCACAGTCACTGACGGGATGGCAGGATAGGCTTTTGCTATGGCATTAAGCTGTTCCTGGATCTGCTGTACCTTTTCTCCGGTAACACCGATAGTCAGGTCATATCCCGGCCAGGATGCGGGAATCCCGGAAACTGCTTCCGCCACATTGATATACATATCGTTTCCATAGAAGCTCCGCAGGATCTCAATGGCGGAATATCCCTGATCTCCCAGAGCTTTGCTTCCCCACTGGGTCATCCATCCCCGATTCCTGCACTGCACCTGGCGTCCGTCACAGTACTGGGTCAGGATCGGCTGACGTACATCCGGTCTGGAAAGGTAGTTTTCAAAAAGTTCATCCACGATCCGGTCGATACTCTCAAAAATATTCCTGCCATGGATCCATTTGTGGTCGTATGCTGTGGAGGATGTAATGGTGAAATCATAACCCTTATTTCGGTACCACTCTGTATAAACTCTGTTCAGAGTAAACGACATGATTGCCAGAACATTGGCACGTATCGTGTCCTCCGGCCAAGTTGCGTAGATCTCACTGCTGGCCACGTTTTTGATATAATCCTTATATCTTACATAATAATCCTGTGCAGAGGTATCCCCTATTGGCCCGTCGTGGACTACGATATACTCCGGGATCACCACTTTGTTTAATACGATCTCTCCGGTTTCATTTATCGGCTTGATCTCTGCTTCCGGATTTTTGGGAGGATATTCCCCAAAAAGCGTATGGGGTCCGATGACGATCCGCTGATAGTCCTCTCCACTACCCTGCTGTCTGCTAAGGGATGCTCCCTGTCTGGCAATGGAATGGGGAAGAACTTCTGTCCCGGCAACTTCTTTTGGTGTAAAACCCTCTGCACTGATCCGAACTGTATATTCTGCATAAGGCTGCTGCTCCACCGGTTTCATGCTGTATTCCAGTGGAGGAGCTGCCAGCTCCAGCATGGGCGTTTTTCCGGAGGAATCCGTACGGATTTCTTCGATCACATTATCCGGGACTCCTGTGTACGAGATCCGCACTGTAGCATTTTCCACAGGACGGTTACTGGCACTGTCCAGCACCGTCACCTGCAGCTGTCCCTGATCCGGCATATCCTGCTGCATGGAAATATAAGAATGATTTTTCATAAACAGAGGCTCCTTTTTGTGCCTGAAAGCACACTGGTTCTCTGCTAGTATATGTTTGCATAAAAAAAATGTCTCTTACCTGATATACAAATAAGAGACACCTTTTTCAGTTACAGATTATAAATTTTTTCCACCTCTTCAAAGTTCTCTGACTTCTAGCGTTCCCGCAATTTCCAAGAGCTGTTCTTCATTGACAAAATTGCTGATACAGCCCATTCCCTGAACACACGCACTTCCTGTTACATTTCCAAACTTAATGCACTGTTCAATTGGATAATGATGATAAAGTCCATAAATAAAGCCACTCATAAATGCATCTCCTGCTCCTGTTGCATCAATAGCTTTTACATTTTGTACAGAAGATATGATTTTTATTCCATCCTTATTTTTAAGCAGGCACCCTTCCTTGTCCATTTTGATCGTCACGTCAGAAAAAAATTCCGACAGAATGTCAGCAGCCTCTTCCACACTGGACGTTCCTGTAATCTTCATGGCCTCTTTCTGGTTGGGAATATAATAATCTGCAATTTCCAGATAATCCTTGTATTTTTCCAATGTCAGATCATCTTCCCATCCCGTATCAAAAATCTGGATACAACCATCTTTTTTCAGTCTTTTATACACATCTAAAAATCCAACATGCATATCTACCACATATGCACCTTTCAGATTTTCATAAACTTCATCCATAACAGCATCATTAAGATCCATTCCGTCTGTATATGAAATAAAACTTCTGTCACCACAATATAGCAAGGTGGAAGACAGCACCACCGGCATCTTGTTTCCTTTATAAAGATTCACAGTTTTTACCGGATAGCTATTCAGTGTTTTTTTCACAAATTCCGAAAAAAGATCATGCCCTGCAAAAGTAATAATTCTGGACTCAACTCCAAGCCTTGAAAGATTGATCATGGTAGCCGGAATCCCACCACCAAACTGCATGGAAAATCCTCTGGCGAAAATCTCCTCTCCCTTATCAGGCAGTCTATCAAGACCAGAATAGATCAGATCAATATTGGAATAGCCTACGCCACCTACAAAA
This sequence comes from Ruminococcus sp. AM26-12LB, assembly GCF_003480785.1. Taxonomy (NCBI): domain Bacteria; kingdom Bacillati; phylum Bacillota; class Clostridia; order Eubacteriales; family Oscillospiraceae; genus Ruminococcus; species Ruminococcus sp. AM26-12LB. Next base: position 36,012 of record NZ_QUJX01000018.1, read on the forward strand.
CTCATATCAGTTCCATTCCTCCATATAGTCTTTATTTGTGGCTAAATATGTTTCCACCAGTTTCTTGGCCAGTGAGTAGGAATTGACAAGAGGATGCACCATAAGGCAGTCAATTGCTTTACTAATGCTTCTTGTACGGATTGCTTCAGAAGCCAGCCTTTCGTAAATCTTCACCCTGCGAATAAGTTCCATCTGCAATTCCCCGGGATTTGGGACTTTATGCGGAATCATCTCACCATCTTTAAGATCACATGTAACTTCCACAATGTCTGTATTAAGGAGTCCCGGAATTGCTCCGTTATTCGGTACACAAAGGATCATCTCACTGTCTTTTCCACTTAATTTGGAACGGATATATTTCAGGGCAACACCTGCATAGCCTCCATCATCCTTTGCATAAACATCAAAATGATAGGGTTCTTTTGCTCTGGATACGCCGGTCTCATTTGCCATATAAGCATCTTCACGTTTGCCATACCACTTATCATAAACCTTCAGGCAGTTTTCAAAATCATTTTCGACATCCATGTGTGACAGTTCCTCCGTCATATGGATATTCACATCACGGATCACTTCTCCCCTGGTGATACCCGCATCCAAAATATGCTGAACTGCTTCTTCTCTGTAATAAAAATAATACAAATATTCATTAAGAATACATCCCATATGCTCTACCAGATCTTTTTTAAAGAAACGCATATCTGTATCCGTATACAATCTTTCATCTTTTAAAAGCTCCGGCAAAATCTCTTTTCCATCCAGCTTAATACTGTCAAAAAAAGAAAGATGATTCAATCCATAGCAGTCTCCCGTCACAGAATTTTGCGGAACCTTATACATTTTTGCAAAGGAATGGAGAAGACTACTTGGAGCATCGCAGATACCATAGGTAAAATCATATCCCATATCACGCAGAGTCTGAGATACTACTCCCGCTGGGTTGGTAAAGTTAAAGATCTTTACATCCGGAGAAGCGTATTTTTTTGCAAGCTCACAATATTTTACCAGAGCCGGCACAGAACGCATAGCAAAAGAAAACCCTGCCGCACCGGTAGTTTCCTGCCCCAGAACCCCCAGATTCAGAGCTACTCGTTCATCCTGGATACGCATATCATCCTCTCCAACACGAATCGTTGTTATGATATAATCTGCATCTTTAATGGCTTCTACAGGGTCGCCGGTAAGTTCCAGCTGCAAGTCTGGCTGCAGACGTTTTGCAACCTGCTGTGCCATTTTACCATAGATATTAAGCTTCTTTGGATCATTATCCATAAAAATCACTTGGTTGATCCCCAATTCCAAACTGCTCTGAGCAAGGCTTTTTGCCAAAAACATGGAACGTACTCCACCACCGCCGATTACTGCTATTTTCATCTGTAATTCCTCCTCTTTCTGTCTTTTTAGTAGTCTGCCTCATTCATCTTAAACAACCGATTAATGGCACTTACTACAATTACCCCTGCAATAATAAGAATTACTCCCATCATGTTGGCATAACCATAATTATTATCTGTCATAGATGTTTTGTACAGGTATAGTGGAAGATTCAGTGTTGTATCTCCCGGCCCTCCGTTGGTTGTCAGATAAATGAGTTCAAATTCTCTCAGCATACTGGTTGCCGCCAGAATCTCACAGGTTCCAATAATAGTACGGATCAGTGGGAGACGAATCTTCATATTGATCTGCATGTCTGTAGCACCATCGATCTTGGCCGCTTCCACAACATCCTCGGGAATGGACAGAACACCTGCAAGCACAAGAATGATGATCATTCCTGTATACAGAAGCCAGCTCCATGTAACTGTGATAAAGGCACTGTTCTGATCAAAGAACCAGTTTTTCATAAATGGTTTCCCGGTTACTGTTTTTACAAAAGAATTGATAATACCATACTGCGCATTAAATACATTCAGGAAAATAACAGCCAGTGCCGCTGCAGATACCACATTCGGGATCATATAGATAGTTCTGAGGACTTTCCAACCTTTTTTTCTTTTTGAAAGCATAAACGCGATCACAGTTCCTAGCATCACATGCACAACAGACTGAAGCACAACCCAGATTCCCGTATTCTTCAGTGCTGTAAGCATTCGTGCGTCGTTCCGGAAAGCATTGATATAATTATCCAGTCCAATAAATTTAAATACACCGCCTGCTTTCCATTCAAAAAATGAACTTCCAAACACCATACACATCGGAGCCAGGTAAATCAATGCAAAAAGGAGCAGACACGGCAAAAGAAAGCTTGCCAGTTTCCATTTTTTAACTTTCATTTCTCATCTCTCCTGTTTCAGTCTGTTCTTAGCCTCCGGCGACTTCAGAAGAAGGTATGTCCTGCCGAAGCCGCGGAAATCATATAATTATCAGTTTTTCTGTGCAGCGTCTGTAAGAGCCTGTGCGAACTCTTCCGGAGTAATTTCACCCTGCGCAAGAAGCGGATACTGAATACTGATCTCATCCACTACATTTGCATACCAAAGGCTCTGGAAATCATTAATACTGTGCGCTGCTTTATCGCCGTTTGCGATGACTTCATTTACAAGTGGCTTTACATTATCAGATGTAAGACCCTCCATAGCCGGAATATCGCCTGTAATTTCAAGCATTTTAAGCTGGCTCTCCTCATTTGTGAGGAATTTTACAAATGTAAGAGTTGCATCCAGTGTTTTCTCATCCTTGGAAGCAACATTAAAGCCAATTTTTCCACTGTTATACATAACATCACCAGGATACATTGCAGTACCGACTTTATCTGCAAATCCATCTTCAACCATAGAAGTATCATAGAAATCGCTAATCATCCAAGGACCATTTGCAATGATAGCTGTCTGTCCCATAAAGAAGTTGCTTGCAGCATTCTCATATTTTCCACCAACTGCATCCGGAGTTGTATATTTCTGAAACATGGTCTGAATCCTGGTTGCTGCATCGATAAATTCTTTTGTATTATAATCTGTCGGGAGCATGGTATTCATAAACTGTTCTCCCTCATTGCTCTCACCAATCATAGCACCAAGCATCAGTGAAGTTACCCAACCGGAATCTGCAGTATCCATGGAAAGCGGTGTAATGCCTGCATCCAGAAGCTTGTCACACTGCTCAAAGAACTCGTCCCATGTCTTTGCCGGTTTCTCAATTCCTGCCTGAGCAAAGAGATCTTTGTTGTAGAAGTATCCTATTACCTGTCTGGTATAAGGAATTCCATAAATCTTACCATCGCGGGAGTTTACATCCCAGCATGCATCAGTTGCAAGTTTTTTCCAGTCATCATCTACATAATCAGTAAGGTCGACAAGTTGATCCTTCATTGAATCAATCAGATTATATCCACCTGTACTGAATGTATCCGGAAGAGAATTGGAAGAATACAGAACTTTCAGCTTATCCACATAGTTCTGATCACCTGCGATTTCTTCCACATTGACCTTGATACTGTCACCGTACTCCTCATTAAAAGCTTCCAGACGATCCTGGAACCATTCTGTATTAACACTGACACCAACCCAGGATGTAGGAAATGTGATTTCTGTCACATCATCCGCTTTTACTGTTGTGGCCATGCCTCCTGCCATGGATAATGCTGTCACTGCTGACAATACTGTGGCCATCACCTTTTTTGTTTTCATATTAATTGCCTCCTTTTATATAATTTATAAATTTTCATCTTCAACCTTTGACAGATCCTGCTACCATACTGGTAGTAACCTGTTCCTGCAGCAATACATAGATTACGATACTTGGTAGAATTACCATAGTCAATGCCGCAAACATCGCTGTATAGTTAAACGAAAACTGAGATGTAAAATAATTCAGAGCAAGAGGAAGGGTCCTTACTTCTGTGCTTTTGGTAAGAACGAGTCCGAACATGAACTCATTCCATGACGTCAGGAACTGTAAAATTGCCCCTGTTGCAAGTCCTGATTTAGCCAATGGAAATACAATTACAAAGAATGTCCGATAAAACCCGGCTCCGTCAATATAGGCAGCTTCTTCCAGTTCCTTGAGGATACCCTGAAAATAGCTTTTGAATACGAAAAGTGAAGTAGGAAGTCCCAGTGCCGCATACACAAGTACAAGCCCTGACCTTGTATCAAACATTCCGATTCCCATCATGATCTTATAGATTGGCATCAGAAGTGCTGAAGTAGGTACAAGAAGAGACGCAGATAAAAGCAATGTGATAAAGGTACTTCCCTTAAACGTATATCTGGCCAACACATAGGCAGCCATGGAAACAATCAGGATATTTAGCAGGGTACTTGTGAAAGAAATCACAACACTGTTTCCATAAAACTTAAAAATTGGAGCCAAATCCAATGCAGCCTTATACCCATTAAAGCTTAATGATGTAGGCAGTGCAAATGCAGATGATAGGATCTCCTTATTGGATTTAAAGGATGACATCACGATCCATACTAATGGTCCTACTGAAATCAGTGCCATAAATCCCAGGAAAACAAATCTAAATATTTTCCAAAGAATATCTTTAAAGCTCTTCCCCCCCATTTTATATTTCCTCCCTTCTGAGTACAGTTCCTCTTTCCAATAATTTATAGGGTAGTGTATACTCTATATTTTCTTCTCTGTTTCTACTTTTGTTACACAAAATCTCAAGAGTCCATTCCACCATCTTATCCAGTGGCTGATAAATCGTAGTAAGTTTAGGAACCACCCGCTCTGATATACTTAATCCATCAAATCCCAAAACGGATACATCTTCCGGAACCTTCAAACCATGTTCATTTAGCGCTGTAATTGCTCCTACCGCAGTCTCATCGGAAAAAGCAAACACTGCAGTGAACTTCTTTTTCTTTCGCAATGCACTGTTCATAGATCGATAGCCTTTTTCGAAGGTAAGCTGACCGTATTCTGCCATGTCATCACTGAACATAAGTCCATATTCCTCCATTGCCTTCTTACAGCCAACTAACCGCTGGAATCCTGAACTGATGCTTGTAGAAAGATCAGTCAGAATCAGTATCTCCCTGTGTCCCATTTCAAGAAGATATTTCATTCCCTCGTAAGCAGCCATCATATCGTTAATGTGTACCATATCGCATCTGCTGTCAAAAGCTGCGCCTCCCAGCATAACCACTTTGATATTCTTTGCCCGGATATATCGTATCACCTCACGGTCAATCTCCTCCTCCAGATAAATAACTCCCATCACATACAATTCCTTCAGGATACTCTTATAACTATCATCTCCCGGAAATGTAGGAAGAAATATCACTCTACATTTGTATTTTGGCATCTGCCGGATAATCTCCTTTATAGATTCACTGAAATATCCAAATTCCAGATTAGGAATCAGAACTACGATCACACCATCTGACTTACGTGTTGGATGATTTGGCACATAACCAACCGTATTAGCTGCCTCCTCAATTCTTCTGGATAATTCATCACTCACTACATTCTGTCCTGAAAAATATCTTGAAACAGTTGCTGGAGACACATGTGCCATTTGTGCAACCTTTCTGATTGTACCTGCCATTGTCTCATCTCCTTATGTGATTTTTTCTTATTATTTGAGATTTATTCCTTATTTCTTTTAGTATTTTGCACGATTTAATATCGCTATCTACATTTTTGATTGTACAAAGTTACAAATAGAATGTCAATCTTGTTTCATGTGTTTCATCTTGGTTTCATATGTTTCATTAAAAAAAGATGGAACAATCCGGACATCTTCCTGACCATTCCATCTTTTATATATCTTTACTTCATAATCCTCATCAGAATATCTTCAGAATATCATTATACATAACGATAACCATCAACGCCATCAAAAGCATCAGCCCTGCAAAATGGATCATGCCTTCTACCTGACGGTTTACCGGTTTTCTCCGGATCGCTTCTGCCACCAGAAATACCAGCCTTCCTCCATCCAGCGCAGGAAGAGGAAGAAGGTTCATCACTCCCAGGTTTGCAGAAAGAAGAACTGCCATATTCAACAAATTCATCCAGATCATCAGCGTTCCCTCACTCTTGGACTGTTCGTAAGTGTCGCCAATGGCATCCGCAATACCCACAGGACCACTTAAGTCTTTCATTCCAAGGTGACCGGTCACAAGCTCTTTCAGGCTTAAGATCGTAGTACGGATCATGTATTTCACTTCCACAGCACCATATTTCAGAACATTAAAGCCGGAAGTCTTTTCACTGTATGTGTTATATCCGAAACCGGAAACCGGTGTTCTGTATTCCCTTGGTGTTATCTCTGCCTCATATTCCAGTCCGTTACGCTCATAGGTGATCGTCACAGGTTCCTTGGATAACGGATGCTCCTCGATGTATTTTTCATATGCATTTCCGTCCGGAACCCCCACACCGTTGATCTTCGTGATCACATCGCCGGCTTCCAGACCTGCCTCTTCCAATGGCATTCCCTTGATCAGTGATTCCACTGTCATGGAATTTACATCGGAACGGTTAAAGCCAAGAAGATACCGCACATTTACATCTGGTTTATAGGAAATCTCCTGTTCCTTTCCATCACGTTTTACTTTCAGCCGGATGGTATCTCCCTCTTTCAGTTCGTTGAGATACGAATATACATAAAGATCTTTCCCCAGATCAATATGATAGCCCTGATATTCCGTGATCACATCACCCTTTTTCAATCCTGCCTTTTCCGCAGCAGAATTTTGGGTTACTTCTAATACGGTTGCCGGATCATAGCCCATACAGCCTACAATGATCACAGACAAAACAAATGCCAGCAGAAAATTAAATATCGGACCTGCAGCAACCACTGCGATCCTGCCCCACACAGGAGCCGAATTAAAGGTTCCCGGACTGTCATCTTCCGCATCCTCTCCGGCCATGGCGCAGGAACCTCCAAGAGGAAACAGTTTCACGGAATAACGTGTGCCGCCCTTTACCGTACTTATGATCCTGGGTCCCATACCAAGAGAAAATTCCAATACCTCGATATGGTTCTTTTTTGCCAGAAGAAAATGTCCCAGCTCATGGATCAGTATCACAACACTGAAAATAATTACAGCAATCACAAATTTCAATTTACCACCTGCTTTCGATCCACTGATAAGTATCCTGCTCTACAGAAAGGATCTCATCCAGATCCGGATGTGCGATTTTTTTATGTCTTTCCATAGACTGTGCAATAATCTCATAAATATCCAGAAAGCCGATCTTTTCCTCCAGGAATTTCTTTACTGCAAGCTCATTGGCTGCATTAAAGACAGTCGGCATACTTCCGCCCTCCCGGGATGCCTGGATTGCCATAGGAAGTCCCCGGAATGTCTCCATATCCGGAACCTCAAATGTGATCTCATGAAGCTTCGTGAAATCAAGGCGGTCTCCGTCCAGATATCGTCTGTGCGGATAGTACAGAGCGTACTGGATCGGAAGTCTCATATCCGGAGTTCCAAGCTGTGCCATGATCGCACCATCCTTAAACTCCACCATGGAATGGATGATACTCTGCGGCTGCACCACCACCTGAATATGATCCAGATCCATGTCAAACAGCCATTTGGCTTCCATAACTTCCAGCCCTTTGTTTACCAGGGTTGCGGAATCTACGGTGATCTTTCGTCCCATTACCCAGTTTGGATGCTTCAGAGTATCTGCAACAGTGACCCTTCGCAGCTCTTCTGTGGTACGTCCGCGGAAGGGACCACCGGATGCCGTGATCAGAAGCTTGTGGATCTCTTTGTTTTCTTCTCCGTGGATAGCCTGGAAAATAGCGCTGTGTTCACTGTCTACCGGAAGGATAGATACGCCATATTTCTTTGCCATGGGCATGATCAGATGACCGGCTGTGACAAGGGTTTCCTTATTTGCCAGGGCAATGTCCTTTCCGGCACGGATTCCCTCCATAGTAGGACGGATCCCGATCATTCCCACGATCGCAGTGACAAGAATTTCTGATTCCGGCATGGACGCAAGTTCCAGAAGTCCCTCCATTCCGCTGACTACCTTTGTATCTGTGTCCGCAATACGCGTTTTCAGATCCCGGGCTGCTTCTTCATCCCAGACTGCTGCCAGAAGCGGATGAAACTCACGGATCTGCTCTTCCAGCTTCTCCACACTTTTGCCTGCACTGACTGCAACAACCCGAAGGTCTTCGTTTTTTCTTGCCACATCCAGTGTCTGGGTCCCGATGGAGCCGGTAGAACCTAAGATTGCAATATTCTTCATTTTAATGTCTCCTAAATTCCAAGAATCATTTTTGCAAGATAGTAAATAACAGGGGCTGTGATGATCACACTGTCAAAACGGTCCAGGATTCCTCCATGGCCCGGGATCAGCTTTCCATAGTCCTTGATGTTCTGGTTTCTTTTGATCGCAGATGCAGCCAGATCACCCACCATGGAGATCAGAGCTCCAACTGCGCAGATCAAGGCATACTCAGCCATTTTTCCCTGTGTTGCTGCTGCATAAATCACTCCAAGAAGCGCCGCTCCCGCAACGCCTCCTACAGCTCCCTCGATGGATTTCTTCGGGCTTAAAACCGGCGCCATTTTATGCTTTCCGATAAGCATTCCCACACAGTAAGCACAGGTGTCACATCCCCAGGAGCACAGGAATATCAGCCATACCAGGAATTTTCCGTCCGGAAGGCTTCTGGTAAGATAGATAAAGGAAAGCATCACAGCAACATATACAACTCCAAAAAATGCTGCCATCACCTGTTCTGCATGGTATTTCGGATAACCGAATACATAAACAAACAGGATCAGGATCATACTGATGATGATCGCCATTGTTCCGTAATTTCCAAAATCAGCTTTCATGGCAATATAATAAAGCACTGCTCCAAGATATCCTACAAGTTCCAGCACAGTAACATGCTCATCGCTTACCTTCATTACCTTGTAAAGCTCTCTCATTCCGATCAGTGAAACAGCCAGAAGTGTAAAAAATAAGATCCAGCTTCCGGAAATGATAGTTGCCAGGGCAATAATGACAAGGACGATACCACTTATCAGTCTTGTCTTAAACATGATCTACTCCTCCTTGACGCCACCGTAGCGTCTGTCTCTCTGATTGTATTTCTCGATGGCTTTGATCAGCTCTTCTTTATTGAAATCCGGCCATGCAACCGGTGTAAAATAAAACTCGGAATAGGCAAGCTGCCAAAGCAGGAAATTGGAAAGCCGCTGCTCACCGCTTGTGCGGATCAAAAGATCCGGATCCGGTACACCTGCAGTATCCAGATAGCTCTCAATCGTATCTTCTGTAATGCCATCCGGCTCAACCTTTCCGTCTTTTACATCCTGTGCCATCCTCTGCATTCCACGGCGGATCTCATCACGGCTTCCGTAATTTAATGCCAGCTGAAAATAAATACCGTCAAAATCTTTGGAATATTCCTCCAGTTCCCGGACACTCTGCTGGATATCCGGTGCAAAGGCAGTAACATCTCCGATGACTTTCATCTTCATATTATTTTTCTTGGAAATCTTGATACATTTCTTAAGATAACCGCGGAACAGTTTCATCAGTGCTTCCACTTCTTCTCTGGAGCGTTTCCAGTTTTCTGTGGAAAAAGCGTAAACCGTAAGATATTTCACCCCAAGGTCTTTGATATCATAACAAATGTTTTCAAGATTGGCGCATCCCTTTACATGTCCGTAGGTTCTCGGCATTCCTCGTTCCTTTGCCCAACGTCCGTTTCCGTCCAGAATGATCGCGATATGATTTGGTACGTTCATAAATCTCCTCCATACAGAAAGAGAGCTTCTTCAAAGAAGCCCTCTCTATCCTCGTATTTCTTACAATTATACAGTCAGAATCTCTTTAGACTTGTTCTCGATCGCCTTGTCAACTTCCTTGATGTACTTATCTGTAAGTTTCTGGATCTGATCCTCAAGCTCTTTGATCTCATCCTCAGAAACATCCTGTTTTGCAAGTTTCTTAAATGCATCGTTGGCATCACGACGGATATTTCTTACTGCAACCTTGGCACCCTCGCCTTTTTTCTTAACGTCCTTCACCAGCTCTTTACGACGTTCCTCGGTAAGCTCCGGGAAAACAAGACGGATCATTTTTCCATCGTTGCTCGGGTTTAATCCCAGATCAGAGCAAAGGATCGCTTTCTCGATCGCTTTGATCATGCTGGATTCCCACGGCTGGATCTGGATCATACGTGCCTCCGGTACAGAAATGTTTGCAACCTGCTGGAGCGGAGTCGGTGCTCCATAATAATCTACGGTAAGTTTGTCAAGAATATGCGGGTTTGCACGGCCGGCTCTGATGGTTGTCAGCTCACTCTCCAAAGCATTCAGTGTTTTTCCCATTTTTGTTTCGTATACCTGAATTCTCTCATCCATTTCACATATCTCCCTGTATGGTTTTTTTTATTATTCCCTTTTGATCACACGGTTACCTTTGTTCCGGAGAACTTGCCATGTACGGTATTGACGATGCTGTCCTTTTCATCAAGACCGAATACCAGCATCGGCATCTTCTGCTCCATACACATGATGGAAGCGGTAAGATCCATAGCTGCCAGCTTCTTTGCAACTACTTCATCGATGGAAATCTCATCATACTTCTTGGCATCCGGATTTACCTTCGGATCACTGTCATAGATTCCGTCAACAGCCTTGGCAAGAAGAATGGCATCTGCACCGATCTCAACAGCACGAAGTACAGTAGCTGTATCTGTAGAGAAATACGGATGGCCGGTACCACCTGCAAAGAATACAACCTTTCCTTCTGCGAAGCTCTCTTCTACAGCATCCTTGGAATAAAGTGTGGTAAATGCACCACATACAAACGGGGTAAACACCTCTGTCTTAAGTCCCACATATCTGCAGATGTCAGACACATAGATACAGTTCATGATAGTAGCAAGCATGCCGATCTGATCCGCCTTGCTTCTGTCCATGGCTCCGCTGGTACGTCCTCTCCAGAAGTTTCCACCTCCGATCACGATACCAACCTGAAGTCCTTCATCCACGATCGTCTTGATCTGTTTGGCAACCTCTGTAACAGTTGCTTCATCAAAGCCTCTCTTCTGCTCTCCTGCAAGAGCCTCTCCGCTTAATTTCAGTAACACTCTTTTCATATGTTTATTCTCCTTTACCATACGCCGGATACAACTTCATTGCCGTCATTGTCAAAAGTTGTGGATACCGTAAACGTATCATAATAATAATAACCTGTCTTACCGGACTCCGGCTCGTCCTCATAATCACTGCCATTTGGGCTGCCGCATGCATTCTCAAGCTCAGACATGGACTGACCGATATATCTTGCTGCTACAGATGCCGGATCATCCTCGCCGGATGGTGCTTCCGTAGGATCCGGTGCATCGGAAGAATCAGAGGAAGCTGGTGCAGATGTTGGATCCGGTGTGGATGTGGAGTCCGAACTGCCGGACGAACTGCTGTCTGTACTGTCTCCATTATCATCAGAACTCTCCGGAGTCGGAGTCACAGCCGTACTGTCTGAAGAATCTGTACTGTCACTGTCACTTTCACTGTCATCCTCAATGCCAAGCCTTGCCTTTACATCCTTCAGGGTAGACACCTCCTTAGTGCTTCCGCTCGCCAGATATGTAGCATATGGGATTCCGTCTTCACCCTCACCATCCATGCACAGGCTCAGCTGTGAGATCGTCAGAAGCGGCAGCTGGCGGAAGAAACATTCATTCTGCTCTTCGTCAGTAAATGTGATCCTTACATCAAAGCTTGTTGCTGTATCTCCGTTATCGTCCTTCTGGCTCTTCTCCATATAATAAACAGCCTTGTCGTTGGAAGCCAGTGTGAATTTACCATTTACAAGATCACTTCCCCAGGTCTCATCACTGTCATCGCCATCATCTCTGGTCGGACGGACATAAATTGCAGAAATCGTGGAGTTCATCTTATTGGTAAATACAATACTGGTAGTGGTCTCACTCTTGGTTCCCATTACGTTCTTGATATTTGCTGTTTCATCCGTAGAGGTCTGCATCTCCACCACATCCGTTTTCGCAGCTTCCGTTACCGTCGGGGTTGCCGTTGCCTCCACCTTCTGCTCCGGTGCCACAGAGTTCTTCTTTCCGCAACCGGCTGCAAGCATGCTCGCTGCAAGAATTCCGGCAAGAATCAAATAACGTTTTTTCATTATATCTCCTCCATATAAAATGGTCCTATTCGCTGTCAGGTTTTCCTTTTCTATTATTACAGAGTATCACTTTCTTGTCAACCTGACCGTTCTGAATTTCACAGAATCTTTAGATATTTTAAACTATGTCAAAAATTGGAACAGCTGAGGTCAGAACCCGTTTTCCCTTCGCTGTCTGCGCATATCACGGCGCATTTTCGCAGCTTCATTCCGGGCTTTTTCCGCTTCTGTGGTAATGATCAATTCCGGCACCTGGATCGGTTTCTGGTCTTCATCTACAGCCACCATCACAAAAAATGCCCGGTTTACAGTATGACGCATGCCATCCGGCTGTTCCACATACGTATCGATCTCGACCTCCATGGAAGTTCTTCCCACATAAGTCACATATCCCTTAAGTACTACGATCTCTCCCTCATAGATCGCATGCTTGAACTGAAGATTGTCCACTGCCGCAGTTACCACCCGATATGTCTCCGCATGACGCATAGCTACCACTCCGGCAACCTCATCCAGCCACTGCATCAGTGCTCCGCCAAAAAGTCTTCCGCCTCCGTTCAGATGCTGCTGCATGATCAGATGAACCTGCTCCGTCATCGATGCTTCTACCGTTTTTTTACGTCTTTCCTGTACCTCTGTCATTTCTCATTCCCCGCATTTTATCATACTTTTACTTTTTCAGTTGAAACCAGCCGATCAATAAAGATTTTTTACTTTAAAGTCTCGCTCCGCTTCTCTTCTCTGATCCTTCTTTGCAATATCCTGGCGCTTGTCATAAAGCTTTTTACCACGTGCCATGCCAATCTCTATTTTTACCAGGCTGTCCTTGAAATAAACCTTCAGTGGTACCAAAGTCAATCCTTTTTCCTTTAATTTAGCTTCGATCTTATTGATCTCGTAGCGATGCAGCAAAAGCTTACGCACACGAAGAGGATCTTTGTTAAAAATGTTTCCTTTCTCATAAGGAGTGATATGCATTCCATATACATAAACTTCTCCGTTTTCCACACGGACAAAGGCCTCCTTGATGCTGCATTTACCGGAACGTAAGGATTTCACCTCGGTTCCTGCAAGTGCGATCCCGGCCTCATAAGTATCCTCGATAAAATAATCATGAAAAGCCTTTTTATTATTTGCGATCAGTTTCATTCCTGTTTTTTTTGCCATTTCGCGCTCCCTCAGTCTTCCTCAGCCAGGACAAAATCCACGGTTTTCAGCATTTTATCCGCATCTGCCACACGGACACGGACCTTCTGCCCAAGACGGAAGATCTTTCCTGTCATGTCTCCCCGCAGTTCATATGCATCCTGGTCAAATACATAATAGTCATCTCGTAATGTATTGATATGGATCAGTCCTTCCACGGTATTCGGAAGCTCCACATAAAGTCCCCATCCTGTAACGCCGGAGATGATCCCCTCATACTCCTCTCCGAGATGATAGGACATATACTCTGCTTTCTTCAGCTTATCGGATTCTCTTTCTGCTTCGTCTGCACGCCGTTCGCACACACTGGACTGGCGTGCTACTTCATCCAGGATCTCCTTGTAATGCTCGGTACGTCCTTCCCTTACCAGTCTGCCTCTCAGACGGTCATGGATGATCCTGTGGATCTGAAGATCCGGATATCTTCGGATCGGAGAAGTAAAGTGGCAGTAATACTTCGCTGCAAGTCCGAAATGTCCGCTGCATTCCGTAGTATATTTTGCCTGTTTCATGGTACGCAAGGTCAGGCGGCTGATCTGTGCCTCATTGGGCATTCCCTCAATACTTTCCAGGATCTCCTGGATCTCACCAGGCGTGATCTCCTGTCCGGATTTCTGTATGTTGACTCCTTCATTATGAAGAAGCATCAGAAGACTTTCAATCTTTTCCGGATCCGGATTTTCATGCGTTCTGTATACAAAGGGATAATCTCCGGTGCAGTATTCCTGTGCCACAGTTTCATTGGCAAGAAGCATAAAATCCTCAATGATCCTGGTTGCCACATTGGCCTCATAGGGCTGCACATCAATAGCTCTTCCTGCCGCATTCAGGATGATCTTACTCTCCGGAAAATCAAAATCAATGGAACCTCTTGTATGCCGACGGCTACGCAGGATCCCGGAAAGCTCTTTCATCAAGAAAAACATGGGGATCAGAGCTTCATAGCGTTTCTTCGCCACCTCATCAGTATCTTCCAGAATATTTTTCACATCTGTGTAACACATACGCTCATCTACACGGATCACGGTTTCTGCGATCTTATGGGAAATCACCTTTCCTTTTTCATTAACATCCATCAGACAGCTTAAGGTCAGACGGTCCTGTCCCTGGTTCAGAGAACAGATACCGTTGGAAAGCCGCTCCGGGAGCATGGGAATGACACGGTCTGCAAGATAGACGGAGGTTCCGCGCTTCAGTGCCTCTCTGTCAAGGGCACTGCCGCCCTGAACATAGTTGCTCACGTCTGCGATGTGCACACCCAGATGGTAGATTCCATCATCCTTTGTCAGGGAAATGGCATCATCCAAATCCTTTGCATCCTCACCGTCAATGGTGACTGTAACAAGATTTCTGAGATCCAGTCTTCCATCCAGATCCGCTTCCTGTACATGATCCGGCACACGGTCAGCCTGACGAAGTACTTTGTCAGGAAATACACTTGGTATGTTAAAGCTCTTCACAATAGCAAGGATATCTGTTCCAGGTGAACGTAAGTTTCCCAGCACCTCCGTGATCTTTCCTTCCGGCTTCCGGTTTCTGGAGCCGTAATCTGTGATCTCTGCAACTACCTTGTCTCCGTCCTTTGCTCCCATGGAGTTTTTTCTGGAAATAAAGATATCTTTGGAAAATTTGGGGTTATCACTGATCACAAAGCCATAATCACGGCTGCTCTGGTATGTTCCCACGATCGAAGGCATTCCCCTTTCCAGAACCTTCAGCACAACGCCTTCCTGACGTTTTCCCTCTTTATGTCCGTTCCGTACAAGAATCTGCACCTTATCCTGATGCATGGCGCTTCCCGTGTCATTTTCCGGAATAAAAATATCCTGTTCCTGACCCTCCACTTCCACAAAGCCAAAACCTTTGTAATGGCCAATAAAAGTTCCTTCCATGAGGGTTCCGTCCTTCTCAGAGAAATGATGTTCCTCATGATCCTTCTCTCTGCGTTCTCTTCCCTTACGGCCACGCTCCGACTTTTCTGCCTTCAGAGCTTCTTTATTCTTTCGTCTGTCTCTGCGCTTGCCGGAAACCTTGCTGTATCTTCCTTTATTATCTACTTCAGCTTTGCCCTGGGCGCAAAGCTCGTCCAGCACGTCAAAAAGCTCTTTTTTCTCACTCTTATCCAGCTGAAGAAGAGATGCGATCTCACGCAGGCGCATGGGCTTATACAGCGGATCTCCCAGAAGCTCCATTATAAACTTTTTTCTTTTTTCAAAATTTTTCGATCTTTTCACATTTTCTCCTGTTTCATATTTATATTTCATTTTACCCTGTTATCATTCCGGAGGAAGGCTCACCCGTGCCCCTGTATCAACGCAAAAACACTCCTGCTGATTAACAAAAGAAGTCCCCATCCGAGTTTCTTCTGCATGCTAACGCAGCAAGAGTGTTACCAACTTCTGTTCTGCCCCTGGCAGATCAGATAATGTTCAGTACGATTGACAGTACAAAGAAAATAACTCCCATGATAATGGTACCTCTTACAAGACCACCTTCCATGGAACGGCCCTTATTCTTACCCCAGTAAGTATCAGCTACTCCGGCGATAGAGCCAAGACCCTGCTGCTTGCCCTCCTGCATCAGTACGACAACAGTCAGAGCAATACAATCTATTGCATAAATTACAGTCAGAATAATTTTTAAAATGTTCACGCGGTTACACCTCCTAATCAACTAGAGGTTATTTTACCATAGCTAAACCGGGATTTCAACCATTTTCCGTTTATTTTATGCAGGGCTTTTTCTGAGATTTTTTTGCAAAAGGATCTTTATATCTTCCAAGAGCTCCGAGCTGTTCGTGGATCCGCAGAAGCTGGTTATACTTGGCGTTCCGGTCCGAACGGCAGGGTGCGCCTGTTTTGATCTGTCCCGCCCCACAGGCAACTGCCAGATCTGCGATAAAGGAATCCTCTGTTTCCCCGGATCTGTGAGAGATCACTGCACGATACCCGGCATGCTGAGCCATCTCCACCGCATCCAGAGTTTCCGTGAGAGTTCCGATCTGGTTTACTTTAATAAGGATAGCATTGGCAACATCAAGTTCGATGCCACAGTGCAGCCGTTTGATATTGGTGACAAACAGATCGTCGCCTACCAGCTGGATCTTTTTTCCCAGGTGTTCCGTCAGATATTTCCAGCCTTCCCAGTCATCCTCCCAGAGACCGTCTTCAATGGAAACAATGGGAAATTTTTCCACCAGTTTTTCATAATACTCTGTCATCTCACCGGCATCCCGGTAGATCTTTTCTCCTTTCATGCGACTCTCCCCAGGGAAAAAGTACACGCCCTTTTCCTCATCATAAAGCTCGCTGGAGGCTGCATCAATGGCAATGGTGATCTCTTCTCCTGGTTTATATCCTGCTTTTTCTATGGCATGAACGATCAGGGTAAGCACTTCCTCCGAATCTGAAAGATCCGGAGCAAAGCCGCCTTCATCTCCAACCGCTGTGGAGAGTCCTTTTTCCCGGAGAAGAAGCTTTAAGTGCTGGTAGACTTCCGCACACATGCGGATACCCTTTTCCAGACAGCAAGCTCCTGTTGGCATGATCATAAACTCCTGAAGATCTACCGTATTGTCCGCATGCTTTCCCCCGTTTAAAATATTCATCATCGGCACAGGGAGCTGCAGGGTATGACAGCCGCCCAGATACTGATAAAGAGGAAGCCGAAGGGCCCCGGCTGCTGCACGGGCTGCTGCCAGAGATACTGCCAGCGTGGCATTGGCTCCTGCGCTGCTTTTGTTCTCCGTTCCGTCGGTTTCGATTAGAAGATGATCGATCCATGCCTGGTTCAGGGCATTCTCTCCGATAATGGCATCTGCCAGACGTGTATTGATATTTTCCACTGCTTTTTTCACACTCTGTCCCAGATATTCCTCCCGGTTTCCGTCCCGCAGCTCCACAGCCTCAAATTTACCTGTGGATGCTCCGGACGGCACCATGGCTCTTCCTGTGTATCCATTAATCCCCACAATTCCTTCACCTACCGTCACTTCCGCTTCCACTGTAGGATTCCCCCTGGAATCAAGGACCTGTCTTGCATGAACTTTTCGAACAGGCAGATAACGTAGCATAAGTTTTTCCCTCCTTGAAAATAATAATACTGTTTATGATCTCCTGCGCTTTGTGATTCTCTTCTTATGTTCATAAAGGTATCTTGTCCGAAAAGGTTTTGGTCTATACCTTTTATCTGGTTTCGATATTATCTGATTTTTTTGTTGTTTTATTTTTATTGTTTTTCTTTTTAAATATATTTTTATTATTTTTAAAATTTAGTGTTGACATTTTCCATTTTATCTGTTATAGTTTAATCATCAAATAAAACAAACGGAAAACAAAAAACTAAATCAAAAAGGAGCGTGAACCCACCGAAAACATAACTTACTTCCCATAATCTAAGAAAGAGAGGTACAGTCCACCAGAAGATTTAAAGATTTTCCATCATAATTAAAACAAGGAGGTACGGACCACCGAGAACGTAAATTTTAATTCCGTATAAGTTTTAAATCTAAGAAATGAGAGGTATATTCCATTGGATAATGAAAATTAAAAGAGTCATCGGCAGAAGAAATCAATCGCTGATGGCTCTTATTTTTTGCTTATTTTTATCCCTTTCTTACAAACATAGTCTTATGATCTTCTGCTTTCATATCTTCTTCTCTGTGTTCATAAACATATTAATAACTCCATTTTCTCTGAGGTTCCCATGAAACAAAAACACATCTACCGTCTTATTTTTTTCTTTGTCATGGCTTTTGCTCTTGGCAGTCTTGTAGGAAAGATCTATTCTCATTTTACTTCCGACCCACGATCCGATCCGAATTCTGCCGAAAACAGCCAGACCTCTTCTGCTTCTATGACATTCCAAAATGAAAACTGGGGGCTCGGTTTTCAGGAAGAAGGCAAACGGCCCACAGGAAATGCTTCTATGGAAGAATTAAAAAAATACAATGCCTGGTATGCAGCCGATACCGATGAGAAAAAAATCTATCTTACCTTTGACGCAGGCTATGACAATGGAAATATGCCTGCCATTCTGAATGCCTTACATAAGCATCAGGTACATGCCACATTTTTTGTTGTGGGAACACTGATCCGTGAAAAACCGGAACTGATCCGTGAGATCGTAGATGCAGGCCATACCATAGGCAACCACACCATGACACACCCGGATATGTCCGGCATCTCCACAAAGGAAGCCTTTCAGAAGCAGCTTGAAGATGTGAAGGTTCTTTATAAGGAAGCCACCGGAAAAGAAATGACAAAATTTTATCGCCCGCCCCAGGGCATTTACAGCGTGGAAAATTTAGAGATGGCAAAAGAGATGGGATACCACACCTTTTTCTGGAGTCTGGCTTATGTGGACTGGTATCAGGATAAGCAGCCTTCGAAAAAAGAAGCTTTTGAAAAGCTTCTGGGACGGATCCATCCGGGTGCCATCGTGCTGCTGCATAGCACCTCTTCCACCAATGCTTCCATTCTGGATGAGCTACTGACAAAATGGGAAGAGATGGGATATACCTTCGGAACATTAGAAGAACTTGTGGCATCGGAATCCGCCTGAAAAAAATCGCACATGATCCATGCATCCTCAGTGCCATCGACACGGATCTTCCCACTTTTGAATTCTCCAGATAAGCACACAAAAAATCTGCCCCGGGACTATGTTCTCATATGTTCCGGAGCAGATTTTTCTGTGCTATTGATTTCAGAAAGTGTTCTTCTTATTTAATTGTCTTATTTACTGGACAGCCTTGAATGCCTCATCAAGATCCTGGATGATATCATCGATATTCTCAGTTCCGATGGAAAGACGGATTGTATTGGGCTTGATTCCCTGATCAAGAAGCTCTTCCTCTGTGCACTGGCTGTGTGTTGTAGTAGCCGGATGGATAACAAGGGATTTCACATCTGCAACGTTTGCAAGAAGTGAGAACAGCTCAAGGTTATCAATGAAATCTTTTGCCTTCTGTGCATCTCCCTTGATCTCGAATGTAAAGATGGAACCGCCGCCGTTAGGGAAATATTTCTTATAAAGCTCCTGCTGGCTTGGATCTGTGGATACAGACGGATGATGAACCTTCTCTACCTGCGGATGATCATTCAGATACTGTACAACCTTCAGTGCGTTCTCAACATGACGCTCTACACGGAGAGACAGTGTCTCAAGTCCCTGAAGGAAAATAAAGGAGCTCACCGGAGAAATTGTTGCTCCTGTGTCACGAAGAAGGATCGCACGGATCTTTGTAACAAATGCAGCCGGTCCGCATGCTTTTGTGAAGCTTACGCCATGATAGCTTGGGTTTGGCTCTGTAAGAGATGCAAATTTGCCGGATGCCTCCCAGTCGAACTTACCACTCTCTACGATCACACCACCGATAGTAGTTCCGTGGCCACCGATGAATTTTGTTGCGGAATGAACAACGATATCTGCGCCGTACTCAATTGGTCTTACGAGGTATGGTGTTGCAAATGTATTATCTACAACAAGCGGAATTTTATGTTTGTGAGCGATTTTTGCAAGAGCCTCAATATCTACAACATCAGAATTTGGATTTCCAAGAGTCTCAATATAAACAGCTTTTGTGTTCTCCCGGATCGCATTCTCCACTTCCTCGAGATTGAATACATCAACAAATGTTGTTGTGATTCCGTATGCCGGAAGCGTATGCTCCAGAAGGTTTGTTGTACCGCCGTAAATATTTTTGGCTGCTACAATGTGATCTCCCTGCTGTGCAAGGTTCTCGATCGTGTATGTGATAGCTGCTGCACCGGATGCTACTGCAAGTGCTGCGGAGCCACCCTCAAGTGCTGCGATCCTCTTCTCAAATACGTCCTCTGTCGGGTTTGTAAGACGTCCGTAAATGTTACCGGCATCTGCAAGTCCGAAACGTGCTGCTGCATGATCGCAGTTGCGGAATACATAGGAAGATGTCTGGTAGATTGGTACTGCTCTTGCATCTGTAACCGGATCCGGCTGTTCCTGTCCTACGTGAAGCTGTAATGTCTCAAATTTGAATTTTCTCTGATCTCTTGTAATTTTGCTCATGTGTTTGTCCTCTTTTCTTTTATTCTTATATTCGGTAAAATAGTAATTGCTTATCTTATAATCATCTGCTTATCAGCGACAACAACACATTCGCTTTTCTTCGATAAACACCCTTGTTGACTTCTGTAAAACCTTCATGATTTCCTCCTAATCATCACGTTGCTCACCTTGTTTTGTGTGCTCCGTTTTTTGATGATGCAATCATATCACCCTTTTCCTAGTATGTCAATGGGGTTTATCTATTTAGGTTCTCACCTTTATTTATGACTGGCTATAGATTTTATTTATAACGCCACCGCCTACAACCTCATCTCCGTCATACATCACCACAGCCTGACCTTTTGTGATAGCTCTCTGCGGTTCATCAAATTTCACATGAAGGATGCCATCCGGTGTCTGCCATGCAGTGGCAGGCTGCTCTTTGTGACGGTAACGGATCTTGGCAGTCACTCTTTTCGGCTCAGCTAAGCAGTCCACAGAGATCAGATTTACACTGTCTGCCTCCAGTTCACTACTGAAAAGATCTGCGTTGTCCCCGAGAACTACCGTATTGGTCTTCGGAGAGATCTCACAGACATAAAGACGGCTGGCCGCCGGAATGCCAAGGCCGCGGCGCTGGCCGATCGTGTAATGGATGATCCCCTTATGGCGTCCGATATAGTTTCCCTCTTTATCTACAAAATCACCCTCCGGTGTTTTTTTGCCTGTGTACTTCTCAATAAATTTCGCATAGTCGCCGTCCGGCACAAAGCAGATATCCTGACTGTCATGCTTTCTGGCATTGATAAAGCCATGTTTTTCGGCAATGACACGAACCTGGTCCTTCCGGAGACCTCCAAGCGGAAGCTTTACATGTGCCAGCTGTTCCTGGGTCAGCATATAGAGAACGTATGACTGATCCTTTGTATCGTCCACTGCTTTTTTCAGAATGTAGCGGTCCCGTTTCTCATCGTACTCCACTCTTGCATAATGTCCGGTTACAATATAATCGTAGCCGATCTCCTGCATGCGGTGAAACATTTTATCAAATTTCAGATATCGGTTACAGTCGATACATGGATTAGGGGTGCAGCCGTTTTCGTAGGCATCTACAAACCTGTCCATAACCTCTGTATGGAAATCTGCGGTAAAATTAAACACGTAGTAAGGCATATCCATCTGATAGGCTACGCTTCTGGCATCCTCAACATCGTCCAGGGAACAGCAGGTCTTTTCCCTGTGGACACCGATATCTTCGTTGTTGTAAAGTTTCATGGTAGCGCCGATGCACTCGTCACCGGATTCCTTTGTCAAAAGAGCTGCCACGGAGCTGTCTACACCGCCGCTCATTGCTATGATCGCTTTTTTCATTTATATCTTAACCTTTCCTGATGATTGATGATTTCTCAGCTTTGCAGCCTGTATCTCTTACGGTTACTGCAATTTCGCATTTATTATAATATGGCAGTTATTCTTTGTCCACGATTTTTCACCCGGAACCTTTGCTTTGCTTCTTTCCTACAGGCTCTCTTTGGTATATAATAGAAAATATTTTTCAGAAAAGGATGTGACTATATGAAGCTTTCCCTGTTTTCCACGCTGCGAGGATATCGGAAGGAATACCTTCCCAAAGATATTTTCTCCGGCATCATCATAGCAGCTGTTTCCATCCCTATCTCCATGGGATATGCCCAGATTTCCGGGATCCCGGCGGTATACGGACTATACGGTTCTGTTCTGCCGATCCTTTTGTTTGCTCTATTTTCCACTTCAAGACAGTTTATCTTCGGAGTTGATGCGGCACCTGCTGCCATTGTAGGTGGTGCACTGTCTACTCTGGGCATTGCTGCAGAGTCAGAAGCTGCCATGGATTATGTTCCTGCCATCGCACTTTTTGCAGGTCTGTGGCTGTTTATCTTCTTTCTGCTTCACGCAGATAAGATCGTGGACTTTATCTCCACACCTGTTATGGGCGGTTTTATCAGCGGTATCGCAGTTACCATCATCCTGATGCAGATCCCGAAACTTATGGGAAGTCCTGCAGGATCCGGAGAGCTCCTGGAACTGGCAGAGCATATCTTTGCTGCTGCCAAAAATATCAGCTGGCTTTCCCTCTTCATGGGGCTTGGTGCTCTGGTGCTGATCCGCACATTTAAAAAGCTGGCGCCGAAATTCCCCATGGCTATCGTTATTATGGCTCTGGGTGTTCTTTCCACCATTATTTTTCATGTAGACGAAAAAGGCGTAGTCCTCCTGCAGTCTGTAGAACGTGGGCTTCCCTCCCTGGTGATCCCGGATTTCGGAAATGTTGATCTGACCCAGGCGGCAGGCCGCGGTCTTATGGTTGCTGTTGTCATTATGGCAGAAACTCTTCTTGCAGAGAATACCTTTGCGTTCCGCAATGATTATAAGCTGAACGACCGTCAGGAAATCCTGGCCTGTGCCGCCGGAAATATTGCTGCCGCCGCAGTAGGCTGCTGCCCAGTAAACGGCAGTATCTCCCGCACCTCCCTCAATGAACAGTACGGTGGAAAATCTCAGGCGGTTTCCATCACTGCCGGGATCACCATGGCTCTGATCCTTCTTTTCGGCACCGGTTTTATCGGATATCTTCCGGTTCCTGTACTGACAGCCATTGTGATCTCTGCTTTGATGGATGTGGTGGAAACCCATCTGGCTGTACGTCTTTTCAAAGTAAGCCGCACAGAATTCTACATCTTCATGGCTGCCGGTTTCAGTGTGCTCTGTCTTGGAACCATTTATGGGGTTATCATTGGTATCCTGCTCTCTTTCGTAGCTGTGATCCTGAAGGCCACCAACCCGCCGCGCTCCTTCCGTGGTATGATCCCTGGAAGAGATGCTTATTTTGATCTGTCCAAAAACCGTTTCGCCTACCCTATTAAGGGCGTTGTGATCTACCGTTTCAGTGAAAACCTGTTTTTTGCAAATATAAAGATTTTTCAGGAAGATATTGAGAACAGCATCCGAAAAGACACCAGGGTAGTGATCGTAGATGCCAGTGCTATCAACAGCATTGATATCACAGCAGCAGACCGTCTGGATGCCATCTCCGCAAGCCTGAAAAAACGTGGGATCCGTTTTTACCTCACAGAGCATTCCACCCAGATCAATGACCAGCTGCGTCAGTTCGGCATCGGTCATATGATCAAGGACGGTATGGTCCGCCGTACCATTCTTGCTGCTCTGCATGACGCAGGGATCGAAGCCCCTTATGAACTGGATGTTCCAAAGGAAGACGAGACAAAGCTTCTGCGCCGCAGTATCGCTTTTCTTCCGGCAGAGGAAGAAAATACCCTGGAAGAGTTCGCCTGGGCTTTTGGTGATGATGCAGTAAAAGAGATCGAAGAATCTGTCCATCACATTATTGAACAGCTGCATCAGATCCCGGATATCCAACGTCTCTCCGAAGAAGGTCTGGAAGAGCTTCTGGATAACTGGCATGGGCTGGGTGTTCTGGATGAGGATGAACTGCTTCGAAGAATTGAATTACATATGGATGAGCTGCCTGAGGAATTAACTTCCGACCGGAAACTGATCCTTCATCTTCTAGAAAAGCGCCGTGGCAAGCTGAAAGAAAAAATCCTTGCCGAGCATCCGGAAGTCCTAGAACGGCTGGAACAGCGCCGGAAAAAGCTGGAAGAACGGCTGGAAAAGCAGAATCCGGAAGCTGTTCAGAAATGGAAGCACTGGAAGGAAGAGCATCTCAAAGACTGATTTCTGCATACATCCCCTTTCCAGGTCCATGATCAGATTGCAGGGTTTCCTGCATATTTCTCACAGATATTGATAAAATCCTGCATCACGGCAGAAGGCCTGCGATCCTTTTTCCAGGCAAGAAGGATCCTGGTCTTCAGCTTCTCTTCTTCAATGATGCGGATCGGAAGATCTGTACAGAGATCTTCCATGGATCTTGGAAAAACGGCGGTTGCAAGACCTTCCTGCACCCAGAGCATGGCGTCTCTGGGATCATCGCAGACACAGAAAATATCCGGCTGGAGATTTTTTTCTCCAAAGGCTTTCATCAGAAATTCTTCGTACCGCCGGTAAATAATGAGAGGGCATCCAGTCAGCTCTTTAAGGCTGATGCCCTCTTTTTTTGTCTCATTTTCCGGGATCTCCGGAGGAAGGACCGCGATCATGGGTTCCTCATCCAGTTCCAGATAATTTAAACCTTCCAGCTTGATAGGTGTACGCACTACCGAAACATCAATGATCCCATCCATCAGATAATTCAGAAGTGTAAAGGTGATCGCATCCCTTACCTCAAAGTTTACATCACAATTTTCCCTGGAAAATCTGGAAATATAAGGCATAATGGTGGTCACTGTGGTTGGCGTGATCCCGATACGTAAAACCTGTTTTTTCCCTGCTTTGGATACTTCCAGTTCTGTGGAACGAACGTAGCTCAAAATGTTCTCTGTCCTGTCATAAAGAAGCTTTCCGGCTTCTGTCAGTGTCACGCCTGCCCTGGTCCGCTCAAAAAGCTTCACCTTCAGCTCTGCTTCCAGCTGCTTGATCTGATAGCTCAGCGGCGGCTGGGACATGTTCAGTCTCCTTGCGGCTTCATTGATGCTTCCTGTTGCTGCGATCTCATGAAAATATTCCAGCTGTCTGATTTCCATATATAAATCCTTCTTTCTTTATCTGGTATATAACACAGGCAAAACCCATCTACTGCTTATTGCTTTTCGCTGTCCCACAGAGTACTTTCTTAATTCGGTTAAAAAATACTATATCTGCAATGCTTTGTAAATACTATGAATATCTTTCCCATGCAATTATCCGAAAAACCATACTTCTATCATCCCACAGATTTCCGTCCCAGGCAATAGCAAAATTATATTATCATACATTAAAAACAATATTATACGTATTATCTCCATAGGAGTATAATAACAGAGGTTTATTATAGAAAAATAAGGAAACGGAGGAAGAAAAAGAAATGCGAACACTTGCAAAATATCTTCAAAACTACAAAAAAGAAAGCGTTCTGGCTCCTTTTTTCAAGTTTCTGGAAGTTGTATTTGATCTGCTGGTGCCTGTCGTCATCGCCCAGATCATCGATGTGGGAATTGCAAATAATGACCACGGCTATATCGTTCAGAAGTTTTTTATCCTGATACTGATGGCTGCTGCAGGACTTGCAGTCAGCATTACTGCACAGTTTTTTGCTGCAAAAGCCAGCGTAGGCTTTGCCACAGAAGTGCGTCAGGCTGTATTTGACCATATCCAGAAGCTTTCCTATACGGAGCTGGACACCCTTGGCACTGACACGCTGATCACCCGTCTTACAGACGATGTCAATCAGGTACAGAACGGAGTAAACATGGGACTCCGTCTTCTTCTTCGAAGCCCGTTTATTGTTCTAGGCTCTATGGTAATGGCTTTTACCATCAATGTACGCTGTGCACTGATCTTCGCAGTTGCCATTCCGGTACTGTTCCTGGTTGTCTTTGTGATCATGTTTTTAAGTATCCCGCTTTTCAAAAAAGTACAGGGACGTCTGGATTCCGTCACCCGTCTTACCAGAGAAAACCTGACCGGTGTCCGTGTGATCCGTGCATTTTGCCGTGAAGCTGATGCCGTTGCGGAGTTTGACGAAAGCAATCTTGCACTTACCAAACTGAACGAATTTGTCGGAAAAATCTCTGCACTTTTAAATCCTGCAACTTATGTACTGATCAATATCGCAACAGTAATCCTGATCCAGACTGCAGGTGTACAGGTAAACCTCGGAAACATGCAGCAGGGTGAAATAGTTGCTCTTTACAACTATATGGCACAGATGATCGTAGAACTGATCAAGCTTGCGTCCCTGATCATCACCCTGAACAAATCCATGGCCTGTGCGGATCGCGTTGCCGGAATCCTGAAAGTCGATTCCACCATGACTTACCCGGACAAAGCTTCCTTACCGACTGTGGAAAGCAGTGACTATGCAGTCGCTTTTGACCATGTGAGTTTCTCCTATGCAGGAACCGGCGCACCTAGCCTTTCTGATATCACTTTTTCCGCAAAAAAAGGCTCTACGATCGGAATCATCGGCGGTACCGGAAGCGGTAAATCCACTCTTGTGGATCTGATCGCCCGTTTCTACGACGCAACCTCCGGAGTCATTACCCTCGACGGTCAGAATGTACAGACCTATTCCAGGCAGGAACTCAGGGAAAAAATCGGCGTAGTTCCTCAAAAAGCAGCACTTTTCCAGGGAACCATCCGCGATAACTTAAGCTGGGGACGGGAAGATGCCACGGACGAAGAAATGTGGGAAGCACTTACCACCGCTCAGGCTCGTGAAATCGTAGAGAAAAAGGACGGTCAGCTGGATTTCCGTCTGGAACAGAACGGCCGGAATCTTTCCGGTGGCCAGCGTCAGAGACTTACCATTGCCCGCGCCCTTGTGAAAAAACCAGAGATCCTGATCCTGGATGACAGTGCCAGTGCTCTTGACTTTGCCACAGATGCGGCACTTCGGAAATCCCTTCACCAGCTTGGTGGAAACACCACCACCTTCCTGGTATCCCAGAGAGCAGCCAGCATCCGCCAGGCCGATCTGATCCTGGTACTGGACGATGGTCAGCTTGCCGGAAAAGGAACCCATCAGGAACTGATCTCTACCTGCGAAACCTACCGTGAGATCTTTTTCTCACAGTTCCCGGAAGAGCGTACCAAATATGAAAAAGCGACTGGAAAGGAGGTCCTGGCATGAGTAAAACAGATACAACCGCCAAAAGCAAAAACAGCATGGCAACCTTTTTCAAGGTACTACGTTTCATTGGAAAATACCGTTTTCTTCTCGTATTAAGTGTGATCCTAGCAGCAGTCACTGTAATTTTGCAGCTGTATGTTCCCGTACTTTTTGGTTATGCCATTGATGAGGTCGTTGCTGCCCACGAAGTTGATTTTACAAGAATGGGATTCTATCTTTCCCGTATTCTTGTCATGATCGTATTTTCCGGCATTGCCACCTGGATCATGAGTGTCATCAACAACCGTATGACCTACCGCACAGTACAGGATATCCGTGCAAGATCCATCCGCCATATCCAGAAGCTTCCTCTGTCCTACCTGGACGGACACAGCACCGGTGATATCATCAGCCGTGTCATCGCAGATACGGATATTCTTTCCGATGGTATGCTCCTTGGATTTACACAGCTGTTTTCCGGTGTCATCACCATCATCGGAACCCTGCTCTTCATGTTCTCCAAAAATGTGTGGATTACTCTGATGATCATTGTCCTGACACCTGTAAGCTTTTTTGTGGCGAAATTCATCTCCTCCCATTCCTTCCAGATGTTCCGTGCGCAGAGTGATGCCCGTGGACGTCAGACTGCACTGATCGAGGAAATGATCGGAAATCAAAAAGTAGTTCAGGCCTTTGGTTACGAAAATCGTTCTTCCGAACGTTTTGCTGCGATCAATGAAGAACTCCGTGATGCCAGCCAGAAGGCTGTTTTTTACAGCAGCCTCACCAACCCATCCACACGATGTATCAACAACATCATTTACGCAGGTGTAGCTCTTGCAGGTGCCTTTCTGATCCCGGGCGGTCATCTGACTGTCGGTGGACTTTCCGTACTGCTGGCTTATGCAAACCAGTATATGAAGCCCTTCAACGATATCAGCTCCGTGATCACAGAGCTTCAGAACGCTCTGGCCTGCGCTACCAGGATCTTTGATCTTCTGGAGGAAGAGCCGGAAAGCCCGGATCCGTCCGGAACTCTTGTCGATGTAAAAGGTGCAGTGGATATCCGGAATGTTTCCTTCCGCTACGAAGCGGACAAACCTCTCATTAAAAACTTTAATCTTCATACAGAACCAGGCAGACGTATTGCCATCGTAGGCCCTACCGGTTGTGGCAAGACAACTTTTATCAACCTGCTGATGCGGTTCTATGACGTCACCGGTGGAAGTATTTCCGTGGACGGAACCCCCATCACCGATGTTTCCAGACATGCCCTCCGCAGAAGCTATGGCATGGTTCTCCAGGATACCTGGATCAAGCATGGAACTGTCCGTGATAACATCTGCATCGGAAAGCCGGATGCATCCGATGAGGAAGTGATCCAGGCAGCTAAAATGTCCCACAGCTGGGAATTTATCCGCCGTCTTCCAAATGGCCTGGATACCATTCTTTATGAAGACAGCTTAAGCCAGGGACAAAAGCAGCTTCTCTGCATCACCCGTGTCATGCTGTGTCTGCCGCCAATGCTGATCCTTGACGAGGCAACCTCCAGTATTGATACCCGAACAGAAATGCTGATCCAGGAGGCATTTGACCGGATGATGCAGGGGCGAACAAGCTTTATCGTTGCACACCGTCTTTCTACCATCCGCAATGCAGATCAGATTCTTGTCATGAAAGACGGAAGCATCATCGAGCAGGGAAACCATGAAGAGCTTATGGCAAAAGGCGGATTCTATCAGAAGCTTTATAACAGCCAGTTTGTGAAGGTTTCTGAGTAATATAAGCTGATTTTTTAACCGAATCAGGCAACTGGATAAATACGGATCGCAAATATCCGCCTGACTTAAAATTCTCCGGAACACAGATTTTCTGTACCGGAGAATTTTTTTATACTGTTTCAATGATATAAAAAAAATAAACATCTCCATATGATATCTATTTTGATATCCAGGATGATGTCTATTTTTATAAAACTATATTCAGATCTTTTTATATTTTGTCCGAAGAAGCCATTTCTGATCGATCACTTTCAGCTCTTCTCCAAAACGGATGTGAAGCCTTACAGAACCCGGAAGCTGCTCTACATGCTCAATATTTCCGGTTCCGAATTTCGGATGACTGACATCCTCTCCGATCTCATAGCGTACAATACTGTTCTGAGTATTCCTGTGCTGCTGCTCTCTTCTGTAAGTATCCCGCACCGTTACAGTACGGTCATGGATCGGGCTTCGGAGTTTTTTCTCATAGTTGTGTTTCATCAGAGCTTCCCCTGCCTTATAATATGGCGTTGGTGCCGCACCAGTCAGGGAACAGCAGTATTTCCAGGCACTTCCGTGGGTTCCGTGCTGCCACTGATACTCTGAGGGAATGTGAAAATTATACTGCATATAGTGAGCATATTCATGTTTGTAAAGATCCAGTCGGTCTTCTTTTTTCAGAGGATTTTTTACCGCATAGCCGATAAACAGCAGAGAAAAATGGAAATGCTCTTTTTCGTGGCAGCTGCCTCTTGTATAAGATCCCAGCAGATCCGGCTCCATGCCAAAAGTTATAGGGATCTTTGCTCCGTTAAGATGAAATTTTTTATCGAATTCTGCATAGAGACTTCGGATCTGAGCTGTAAGTATTGGAATTTCTTTCTGTAGGGCCTGTGAAAGTGTCTGATCGATCATTGTATCTGCAACTCCTTATCGTCACCTTTTGCAAATTTATAAAATGAACAATCGCTACTATATCATTTTTCGGAAAAAATGTAAACACCTGAAAAAAAATTACTGTTCCAGTTCTTTCCTCACATCCGGGAACATTTCCACACAACGTTTCAGGATTCCCTGCATGTAGGCAATGGCAATTCCGTAATTGGTGATAGGAATCTCCTGATCCAATGCACATTTCTGACGGTAACGCATTTCTCTCTCATTAAGCATACATCCGCCACAATGCACGATCAGACTGTACTTCGTCACATCCTCCGGGAAATCTCTTCCGGAGGAATACTCAAATTCCAGCTCTTTCCCCGTATAATTACGGATCCAGCGTGGAAGCTTGACTGTTCCGATATCATCACACTGCCTGTGGTGGGTACATCCCTCTGAGATCAGGATCTTGTCACCGTCTTTCAGCCGGTCCAGTGCTGCTGCCCCAGCTGCCGCTGTCTTTAGATTTCCTTTAAATCTGGCAAACAGAATAGAGAATGAAGTAAGCCAAATGTCTTCTGGAGTTTCTTCACTGACTCTGGCAAAGACCTGGCTGTCTGTGATCACAAGCTTTGGTTTTTTCCCCAGGGTTTCCAGTGTATTGGAAAGCTCATCCTCTTTGATCACGATGGCTGCTGCTCCGGCTTCCAGCACATCACGGATCGTCTGCTGCTGCGGAAGGATCAGACGCCCTTTTGGTGCAGCTTTATCTATGGGAACAACAAGAATCGCAAAATCTGATGGTTCAAGGAGATCCCCTACAAGACGCAATTTCAGTTCATCCGTTACTGCCAGCGAAGCGATCTTTTCTTTCAATTCGTAGATATTCTGACCGGTGGCGGCGCTGGCATAAATAGATTGCTCTGTGTTCTGGTTTTCATGATCCTGTTTCTGGCTGACACTACTCTCTTTGACCGCACCCGCATGGGTATTCCGGTTTAAGTTATTATCTGAAGAAAGCCGGTTCCCATCTTTTGTTTTCAGCAGATCTGCCTTGTTATAAACAACCAGATATGGAATCTCCTTCTCTTTAAAAATATGGATCAATTCTTCATCCACACTGGTTTTTCCCACAGTGGCATCTACTACAAGAACTGCTACATCCACTCTGTTCAACACCTGTTTCGCCTTGCGGACGCGAAGTTCTCCAAGATGTCCTTCATCATCAATACCTGGTGTATCTATGATCACCACCGGGCCCATAGGAAGTAGTTCCATGGCCTTACTTACCGGATCTGTAGTAGTTCCCTTTACATCGGATACCACAGCCAGCTCCTGGCCTGTCACCTTATTTACGATACTGGATTTTCCTGCATTTCTTCTGCCAAAAAAACCGATATGTACACGGTCTGCTGACGGTGTTTCATTCATTCCCATAATTTATCCTCTTTTCTTTCAGCATCAGACAGGTCCTCATCCATTCCTGTTCCTATCAACCTGCTTCTTTTTGATTTTTCAAAAGCCGGACATTCCTTCCACTCTTATATCATAGTGTAGTATCTCTTTCAGCATTTCTTTTATCCAACTGTGTGGGACGTGTCATATTGAAATCATAAAGTCGATCCAGCTTTTTGATCTGATCCTGGATGATCTCATCATCATTAGGAAGATATAGCTCTCCTGTATGCATTTTTTCTCATTGAGCGCATGTCAGCACCTCCTTTTTTTGCGTTTTTACAAAAATGATATTTTTTATGTTATCATATCCTATATTCACCTACAAGCATGAATTTTCTGAATAATCCGAGGCTTTTTCGTGAATCTGTTATATTTATATATAATCTGCAGATTTATCTTCTGTCAACAAATTTCTGTATTTTTGCTATTCACAAAATCTTCCACCCTGTCGGATCACTTTATTTTTCTGCTCCGTTTCCAATTCTTCATCGGTAAAGATCAACTGGTACTCACTGACATCATTATATTTTATGAGATTTTTTTTGCCAAACTTGGTATGGTCCGCCAGAAGATAGCTTTCCTCTGCATTGGCATACACGCAGCGTTTCACAGCTGCTTCGATCTCTCTAGTGGCCGATGCTCCAAAAGAGGCATCTACTGCACTGGCTCCAAAAAAAGCTTTGTCATAATGAAATCTGGATATATTTTTATTTTGTTATTTATGTGCTATTTTATATACAGAAACACCTATACTCATCTTTTACAGAAAGGATCTCGAATATGAAACCATTATCTTCATTTAAGCCACAGGCTGTTTTCAGCGATATTGACGGCACTTTACTAACCTCAGAACATGTGGTATCTCCGCTGACTAGTTCCGCCATTCATACTTTGACAGATCAGGGCGTTCTGTTTACTATTTCTTCAGCACGAAGCCCTTCCGGCATCCGTCCTATTATTAAAAAAAATGATTTCCATTGTTGTACCATTGCATTCAGTGGTGCACTAATCCTGGATGAAGATCAAAATATCCTTTACGAAAAAGGAATAAGCATTTCCGACGCTTCCAAAATCATTGATGTGATCGAAAAAAAATGTCCTCACGTGACCTGGAATGTTTTTACCTCAGAAGACTGGATCGTAAAAGACCGGACAGACCCTCATGTGATCCATGAAGAAACGGTTGTGGAAACTACCTCTATAGAGGGATCCCTTCAGTCTCTCTCAGATACGCTTATGGTAGATAAAATCCTGTGTATGTGCGATTCTGAATATATGTCACCGTCAGAAACACTTCTTCGCAAATATTTTCCGGAATTATCTATTGCAAGATCTTCCGATTCTCTTCTGGAGATCATGGCTGGCGGCATAAACAAAGCGGAAGCTGTAAAATATCTTTGTGATCTTCGAAAAATCCCTCTTACCAGTACTATTGCATTCGGAGATAATTATAATGATCTGGAAATGCTGGAGGCAGTAGGATGTGGAGTTTTGATGGGAAATGCACCTTCTGAGCTGCAAAAACATTTCTCTTTTGTAACAAAGAGTAATGATCAGGACGGGATTTTTCAGGCCTTTAAAGAATTGGGAGTTCTGAATTAAAGAATATTTATAACAAATAGAAAGTCTCTTCCAGAAGATAATTTTTTATCTGTACCTGTGAAAGAGACTTTCTGTATTTCAGTAGATATTATTTATTTCAGTGCCGTTCCGGCTTTAAAAGCATCGCCGACTTTTTCGCCAAGACGGATATATGCATTGTTGAACGGATCAAAAGTGATCGGTGCTGCTTTTGCAACATCTACGTTTCCATTTTCATCCAGAACGCTCTCATCCACGCTGACATTTACGATCTCACCGATCAGCCGGCAGGTGTCTTTATCATAGCTTTTCAGCTTACATTCTATACAGATTGGAAGCTCTTTGATAATAGGTGCATCTACTTTTTCAGATTTTTCTGCTGTAAATCCGGCTTTTACAAATTTATCCGGCTCTTTGTTTCCGGAAACAATTCCTACATAGTCGCAGGCTGTCATATGCTCCACATCTGCCATACTTACTGTAAAAGCGCCTTTTTTCAGGATGTTTTCAGTTGTTTTATGATTTTCACTGACACAGATGGAAATTTCCTTATCATCGCTGATTCCTCCCCAGGCTGCATTCATAACATCCGGTTTTCCATCCTCACCATATGTAGCGATCATTAATACCGGCTGTGGATAAGTGTAAGGCTTTGCTCCGAAATCTTTTCTCATGATCTTTCACTCCTTTATTGTATTGCCGTTACTTTTTATAAATTGACGTACAAGCTGCAGACCTCCCAGCGGAACACAGAATTTATCTCTGTGCTGACTGCATTGCTGATACGTTTCTTCCAGATCAAACCACTGTACCTCTTCTACTTCTTCCTTTTGAAGTGTAAGATGATCGATCTCTACCGGGTGATCGTAGATATAAACAAAAGCGATTTCTTCATCCCGGAATATTTTTCCATGAAATTCTCTGGCAAAAGATATGGGGAATTTTCCTGCAAACTGCAGATCAGCTGATTCCGCATGGATTCCCAGTTCTTCTTTCAGTTCCCGTAATGCCGATTCCATTGGTTCATCTCCCGCCTGTATGTGACCTGCAGATGAAGTATCAAATTTTCCAGGAAAGGAGTCCTTGTTTCTGGATCTTTTCTGAAGAAGGATCTCTGTTTTTTCATTCCTCCGGCGGATGATCCAGATATGAGCAGTACGATGAGGGATTCCTTCTGCGTGAGCAATACTCCGTTCTACGATCTTTCCAGTGGGATTTCCGTTTTCATCTATGATATCAAATAATTCCATTTTTCTGCTTCTTTCTCATAAATTATTCTTTCTTAACCAAACCAATTTCATTCTAGCATGATTTCGAAATAGTTTCCAGTCTGTTATCAGAAAACATTCTATAGGGGATTACTTGATTCGGTCAAATATTACGATATATATAACGGATATTTATACAAACATATAAAAAGTGCCTGTAAACAATTCCTTGTTTACAGGCATAAAAAAACTCCCCCTGTTGGACTCGAACCAACGACACTGCGGTTAACAGCCGCATGCTCTACCGACTGAGCTAAGGAGGATTACTTAAATATTTAATTAAGGTTTGTACCTTAAAAACTACATACATGTTTGTTGATCGTTAATCAAACTCTTTGAATCAATTTTAACCTGCGTACCGATACTCCAGCGGGGGTCATCTCACGACTCCGTCGTTCGATGTCATTTGCTTCGCAAATGTTCAGTCTGTACCATAAATGGTTCTCCACAAGCAAGCTTGTTCCGCCCCATTTCTGTTACATCCTGCCCGCTTCCTCGGCTTTTTGGTCAAGCCCTCACCCGATTAGTAACAG
>NZ_QUJX01000019.1:0-25314 GCF_003480785.1 Ruminococcus sp. AM26-12LB
AGGAGTAAAGGGTATCTGACCATACAGGCAACAGAAGAAGGATATTCGTTTATTTTTTATGACTCTGATCTGCATGAAATCCAGAGTGGTGATTACGATAATCCAGACGCATCTATTCAGGAAGCTGCTTATGAAATCCTTAAAAGTGAAAGAATGGATGATATGGAATGTGTCAAAGTGGATTATAAAGAATTTGAAGAAATGACGATCCAGCACTCTAAAGATTTATTGCAGGAAGGGGAACTTCGTGCGACTTCTGAGATTGGAAGAAATGAACTGGCATTAAATAGTCTGAGCAGGGCAGAAGTAGAAAGAGGGGTTCTGTATCATGCACAGGCAGTATTAGAAGATATGGGAATGGAACAGGAGGTAGAGCTGCTTGCTGCAAGAGTGTATGGTTCCAGAAGCAGACAAGACCTTTACCGGGAAGATTCTGACCTTGATGTGGTTCTTTCCTATAAAGGTGATATTCGAGAAGATAGCTTTTTCAATGCCTTAAATGAATCTGGTATAGCGATGGCAGGAATTAAGGTGGATATTAACCCGATTGCAGAGGAGCGAATCACTCTGGCAGAGTATATAAAAGAATCCGAAAAATATCTTGACCAGCAGGAGATTAAAAAGCTCGCTGTGGACCTGGATAATTTTAGTTATGACATTGATACCTATGAGTATAACGATACGGTTGAAAATAGAGAAGAACAGGTGGAAAAGCTCACGGAGGATATTTTGAATAAGAAAACAGAAGCTATCAAGGACTGGCTGATTGAGGTATCCGAGGAATCCGATATAGACAGCGATGTTATAACTGCCCGTTCTTTACTTTTCCGTCTGGAAGATACAGAGCAACTTTCTATCTTTGATAAACAGCCGGAGCAGGA
This sequence comes from Ruminococcus sp. AM26-12LB, assembly GCF_003480785.1. Lineage (NCBI taxonomy): Bacteria > Bacillati > Bacillota > Clostridia > Eubacteriales > Oscillospiraceae > Ruminococcus > Ruminococcus sp. AM26-12LB. The sequence goes on from NZ_QUJX01000019.1 coordinate 882, forward strand.
ACAGCCAGAAGCCACGATCAGTTTTTATGTTGCAGAGTGCATGGAGTTTCCGGTCATGGGAGAATACCATAACAACCTCACTTTAGAAGAAGCCATTAAAATATATGAGAGCATTCCGGCGGAACGGATGCATGGAATCAAGGGAATCGGATTTGCTCTGCAAGATGGTGATGAAGATTATTCCGGGGAATATGAGTTGATGAGTGCAGACCGGATACGGCGTGATCTGATAGATATGATTCCTCACTATAAAGAAAGTCCTCTGGTGCAGAAAGCAATCGCAGACATGGAAAAGTATCTGGATGAAAAGCATGGAAGGGTAAAGGAAACGGAACATACGGTAGAAACAGTAATAGGAAGTGGACAGAAACCTTTTGCGGTTGCGGCAGACAGAAGGGCAGAGCAGGAACCGGTATCTGTAAGTCAGAGCCAGCCACAAAAGGCAGAACCTGCAAGCAGAGCAAAAGGTGAAGTGAAGAAATCTGTGCTGCAGTCTTTAAAAGATTTTCAGGCAAGGGCAAAAGCACAGGAGCAGAATAAGACAACGGAGAAATCCAAGACACATAAGAAGGGAGAAGTGGAATTATGATGGATCTGGCGATGAACTTTGATGCGAATGAATGTTTAGTAACCGCAATGTTTGATAAAGGAAACCGAAATGACACGATGGAGGCAATCGACCATATCATTCCTTTTCTGAAAGGCGATGCAGATATGATTGGGCTTGTCTGCAATACCATAAGAAAACTGTTCTGTATGAGTGATGAAGGTTATGAAGTTTTTCTTATGGATCTGGAAGAATATAAAATGGAACTGGGAGAGGAGGACGAAGAATGAGTACAAGTCAGTGTGCAGTATATCAGGTAAAAGATACCCCAGAGTACCGGGATGTCCGTTTCCGTTCTTACGAGAAACTGAAAAGCGAAGAAAAAACAGTCCAAGTAGAAAACTATCAGCAGGTGTACATTGGAAGAATCCAGCCGGAGGAAACTCCGGCTGACATTAAAACACGCTTGCAGAAGCAACGACCGAAAAACTTTAAAGGTCATTCCATCGGTTGCAGTGATGTGATCGTCATCACTGATGATGGAAAAACCACAGCTTACTATGTCAACAAAGATGGTTTTATCATCATTCCGGAATTTCTCACAATCAAAAGTTCCTCCGATACCAGACTTTCCATTGATACGACCGGATATGAAATCGAAGGAAAGAAAGGAACATGGCTTGCACAGGATTACATCCTGATGAATGAAAAGAAATGGTTTCTGATGGAACATGAGGAGTATGGGACAAGAGCCGCTTATGTGATTCTTAGTGAAGAAGGCACCGTAGTCATGAATGATTGTTATAATGGCTTTGATGAAGAAGCCAGACGGAATATTCAGAACTTCATGCAGCAACAGGCAGAGCAGGCACAGAAGAAACAACAGGAAATGCAGGCACAATTCCAGACCGGACAGCTACAACCTGGAGAAACACAAAAGAAGAAACCAGAGCTGGCGAACTGGCAGAAGGTCATGGATAATGGAGAATACCTTCGTAGTGCAGAGATGACAGAAGAAGCCAACTATAATATGATTGACGGACTGATGAATAACACTCCAAAGAAAAAGGATAAGAACGCTCCACGGAGATCGGTACTTAAACGGCTCCGAAATCATCAGAAGAAGATAGCCAGTCAAGGGAAAGGACAGCCACAGCAACAGAAGGCGATGGAAGAAGAGATGGAAAGGAAGAAGAAGTAAAAAAGTCTTGCCGGAATTTTTGAGGGCAATATATAAAAAATGGTTGATTTTTTCTCTCAAATATCATATCATAATACTAACAGGACTCCCCGCACCTCTCACGCAAGTGATGTGTCCCATGGGGAGACATTTTTATTTTTGGAGAAATAATGGTGAATACAAGTGAAACTAAAAATGAAAAGTTGCAAAATAATGAAGCAACTGTACAGGTAATGAAACAACCGAAAACCTTTGCTCAACAAGTCGAAATTATTAAAGAAAAGGGTTTTATTATAGATAATGATACAGAATGTATCGGATTTTTAAAACAGGCGAATTATTATAGATTATCTGCTTATTTCCTTCCGTTTAGAAAAAAGGATGGGACGTATTTTTTAAATATAAACTTTCACAGAATTCAAAGAATCTATGAATTTGACAGTAGATTGCGTGGTGTATTATTTAATTATATAGAAAAAGTTGAATTATATTTAAGAACGCAATTAGCCTATTACAGTGGACATGTTCATGGGGCTTTAGGATATATGGATGGGGCTATTTACAATGACAGGCACAATCATGAAAAGTTCGTGAAACTGTTAAATGTATGTATAGAGGAAAATAAAAGTACATCAGTAGTTCAGCACCATAAAGAAAAGTATGGCGGAAATTTTCCTATATGGGTTATTGTTGAATTTTTTTCAATGGGAATGTTGTCCTACTTTTATGCGGATTTGCAGTCTGGTGACCAGAAATATTTAGCAAAAGAATTATATGGTACATCAGTGGCCTGTTTAAAAAGCTGGTTACGTTGCATCACTGATTTAAGAAACCGTTGTGCACATTATTCAAGGCTGTATTATTGGTCATTTCCCGCATTACCCAAAATGCCAAGGGAATTAGAAATGTCACCAAACAGAAAATTGTTTTCACAAATACTTGTATTAAAATTATTATATCCAAATAAAAAAGAATGGATCAACAAAGTCTTGATAGAATTAAAAGCTATTGTAGAAGAATATGAGAATGATATATCATTGAGACATATAGGGTTTCCAGAAGATTGGTATGAGCAGTTAGAAAAATAGAGACATATTATAAGGGACAGAGGAGTAATCTGTCCCTTTTTTTAATATGAACTATAAATTTGGCTCTTTTCTACCCTGTAGTTGCTGCTCACGATTCTTCCCAAGAATCATATCAATATTCGCAGACACAGTGCGAAGTTCCCGTTCATAATCCCGATGATTAGAAAAATCTTCACGCTGTCTATCCCTCAATTCAACAAGTCGGTCCTTTTCAGCATAGAGAGATTTCATGGAAGGTAATTTATTCCCGCCAGATTTTTCTTTGAGTGTTCGGAGGGCTGTGTCATACAGGGAAAGTTCAGCCCGGTGTTCTTCAGAAAATTTCTGTTTGTTTCGGCTTTTACGATAATCGGCGTACACATTTTTATATGCCAGATATTGTCCGGTAAAATGAATCTGCTCATTCACATCTTTAAGTTGCTGTTCAGTATCTTTTAAAGATTTTCTGGAAGCACTGGTCTGGTCTGAAGCCTGATCGAGTGCTGCATGGAAATCATCAAGAGAATCATAGCCATGTTCCTGTATGTAGGCAACAGTCTGAGCCATCTGCTTTAAATTGGTGAGCTTTACTTTTTGAGCATAGGCTTCGCTCTGCTGTGCTTTAATACAGGTTTGCAGATCTATGACAAGACGGAGATCTGATTTTATGAAAATGAACGGTGCTGGTATAGCAGAAGTATCGGAGAAAGGAACGGTTGGTAAATTTGTGGAAGTATTCGGAGACTGCTGTTCCAGAATTTCTTCTTTCTGTTCTTTATGGGATTTTGTGTTTTCCTCAAATGCTTTCAAGAGAAAATCTTCTGTGTATCTGGTTCCAAGATTCCTTCCAGTGATATATTTTTTTCTGCCAGGATGAAGATAGCTGTAGCGGTTTCGACTGATCTTGAAGATGATGTGATATTTTTCATCAAGGATTTTTGAAAATTCCTCTGGTGATCTGGCGGTACTTGCAGCATCATCAATCGCATCTCGGAGAAATTGTTTCTCTGTCTGGTAACGAGTTTCCTTTGGTGTGATTCCATCTTCTTTCATTTTCTGATTTAGCTTATCTAATTTTTCTTGTCCCCGGCGTTGTGCCCAGTATTCTTTTTCGGTGATTTTTCTTTCAGCAGGAGTGAGCAGATTAACTTGGTGCAGCCCTTCTTTTTTGCACATATCCATGACTTCCTGTTTTAGATGGGCAAGATAGGCAGCACTTAGATGATGCTTATAACCGGCTTTTGCTTCACAGTCAAATTCCATATAGGGTTCTTGTGGTATATCATATTTACGGAGACTGTTAATTACGATATGCACATGGATGTTTCCACTTTTGTTATGACCGTCGGTATGAGTACAGACTAAAGCCTGATGACCGGGAAAGTTTTTCTTTGCAAAAGTCAATCCGAGTTGCTGGGCACGTTCACCGGTCAATCCACATTCATCCCTGTCTTTTGGGTCGAAGCTGATGATATAGTGATGGGATTTTATTTCATTGAAGTTTTTGTTCTTGTGATAGTAGCTGTTCAGTTCCTGACATTCAGATGCAAAAGAGAATGGATCACAGTTCAGACCGTCCAGATAATATTCTTCTCTCAGTATCATATGCCCTTCTTCATCAAGAATCGGTTTTTGTGTATACTCGTTGTGCTGGAAGATAAGATATCGTTCCGATTCTCCATAGTCAGAGTTTTTGTTTGCGATATGTTTAATTACTGCCACGAAAATCACCTGCCATTTTCATCACTTTATATTTCATTTCATAAATATCCCGGAGAGACTTTCGGATTTCATTTCTCATTTCAGAAGAGAGGATTCCACCCTGATTAAAATATCGGGCAATCTGATTTAGGTTGCTGCCAATTTTACCAAACTCGCTAATAAGTTTTTTTATTTCGGGAACATCTGCGGTAATTTCGTATTTGATGATGACTTTCTGGTTGACCAAGGCATTTCGGATAAAATCAGAAACCGTCATGCTGTTAGCCTTGGCTCTTTCTGCAAGAAGATCATATTCAGTTTCATTCATGCGTAAATGCACATCTTTAGTTTTTGCAAGAGTTTCCTCTTTCTTAGGTCTTGTCATTGATAACTTCCTTTCTTCGTAGTAGTGGTTTCATAAGAAAATCCAAATTTTGCGGCCTGCTGGGAAAGTAAGTGATGAAAAATTATCGCACTGTGACCATGTAAATGGAAACTAATACACATATCTGTGATTGTGGTCGAGGGTATGGGGAAACGAAATCCCCATCAAGTTGCAAGTCGCCAAGAACCCGGAAAGGGGTTATTGTGCTACATTGCGAAACTTGCTCTAAGAAAGTGACGGCTTCCTCTGTGTGGGCTTTTGCTGATACCTCCGGTGGGCGGGGCGTGGATTCTGCCAGCTATGCGGCGGGATTTCTCCCTCTATTACTTACTACGCACGGCAAGGCAAATCTGGCAAAGTTCCCCGGAATTTCTTTTCGTGTTTTCGTAACAGAATTTGACAAAAACGGAAGAATCAGTTCCGTTTTGCAGTGATATACGGACGGTTTCAAAAAATGCCAAACTTTCCGGCAATTATTTTTCCCCTTACTACCTACTACGGGAAAAAAGAAAATTTAGGCAATGTTTTCCAAAAGTATTTGAATTATTTTATTGCGGTGCAAAATCCGGCTTGGTTTTGGGCGCAAAAAAACAGGAAACCTTTTCTTGATTTCCTGTCTTTGGCTGCCGCTGATGGGCGGCGGTTATTCTGTTATCATTCCCCGGAAGCAAACTTGTAGCCCACGCCTAAAACGGTCTTTATGTAAGTGGGCTTGCCGCTGTCCGACTCTATCTTTTTCCGTAGATTGCATATCACATTTGCCACGTTTGACTGGCAGCTTTCGCTTTCCAGGCTCCACACGGCTTCAAAGATTTGCGCCTTTGTGAATACCCTCCCCGGACTGGTGGCAAGGCAGCAGAGTGCGCCGTACTCTAAACGTGTGAGGGGAATGTCTGTGCCGTTTTTTAATACCCGGCGTTGGTGCAATTTTATTTCCAATCCCGGAAAAGTAAGTACGGGGGAGTGGGGCGGCTGCATGGCTTCCAGCGGTATCATATCAGCAAGGGCGGCTATGGCTTTCTCAACCGCTTTTTCTTCTGTGTCGTTAAATATAAGCATGACTATTTTTGCGACAAATCTCACCTCCTGTTAGGTAGGCTGTCCGTCAAAGCGGAACTGGAACAGGGCAGCGATAAGCCGCCGTTTAATGTTGTCCTCTGTGTCCTTGTTGACCTGTCCGTTTTCAAGGGAAGCAAGCCGGATTCGCTTGCTGTAATGCCGCAAAACCTCGTCAATGGCTTCCGGCTCTCCGCTGGTCGCCCGGACAATGGTTTCATACGGTACAAGTTTAGGATTCCTCATGGAAAAGCACCTCCATTTCTTCATGCAGCATTTGCAAGGCACTGTGTATGTGATGCCACGCCGTACTCCGGCAGCGTCCGTACAGTTCCCCGATTTCCTGCTGTGTGTAACGCCCGAAAAAATAAAGGTAAATGATTTCCCTCTTTTTCTCTGGCAGAGAGGACAGGGCTTCGGCAAGATTTCCATTTGTGAGGATAACCCTCTGACCGCATATCGTAACAGGGTATTGCTTGTAAGGGTCTATGAAATATGTGTCTGACGTACAAAATGGATAAAACTTTTCTTCTGTGAGATATTCAAAGGATATTTCCCTTTGCCGCCGTTTATCCCTGTCACGCCATGCGTTGATTGCTGCATAGTGTATGACAACTCTGCAAAAGGCATTAAAGGTGTACTCGATATGCTCCTTATATGCTTCTGTGCAAGGCATAAATAGTTCCCCCTTTCTCCCACATAATACGGCGTATGGTTTATAAGACACTTGTTATTTCAAGGTTTCTACTGTGAATGAAGCAGAATTGCCCGAATTATTATCCCGTAAAAGTTTTTGTGCTTCCGCTTCGGAAATTTCCTTAATCTCCATAACTCCATTTTCACTATTTTCAGCAATGGAAAGATATATACTGCCACTGTTATTAAAATAGATGATGGGTTTTTTAGTATCAATGAATATACCAATTATCTGGTCGTTGTAGTACCAATACCCATCTTTTGGGTGATAAACTATGCCATAGGATTCATAATCTTGGAGCGTATTCATGTTTTCTGTCTTATCTCCAGATTCCATGCTGTAAGATTCATGATTTCTAATCATATCTCCATTTTCTGTAGAAGTGCCAGCGGGCATTGATTTAAGTCCTGAATTTTCATACTTTTCTGTATGCCTGTCATAAACTTCTTTTGTGCATTCCCGAATACCAATAAGTTTATCGTTTGTATCCCGTTCCGCTTCAATATCCACTGTTCCCGTAAAGAAATTGGTAAAACTTGCGCCGCCCACTGGGTCATTAAAAAATCGGACAACATTTCCCTTGTAAGTGTAGCACTTGCTATTCTTATCATAAATCAATCCATATTCTTCATATATCCCATAGTCAATATTACCGCCGGGCAGTTCTGCCGCCGTATCGTAATCTGAAGCATTCTCGGAAGCATGTATTGGTTTGTACTCCTGTTCTTCAAAAATTGGATTATTATTAGCTTGGGCGGAAGTTGCAAATGCTGTAGCTACCCCGACAACAATCAGACACGCCAGTACCAGCGAAAAAATAGTTGTTTTTTTTGTTTTCATAATAGCAGTTATCCTTTCTTCGATAGCATTTTTACTAAAGCTGTTACAAAATGGCAATAGCCCACTTTTCGTTGCTTCCATGTTGATAAGCATTAGCGAATAGGCAGATTTTGATTTTTCTCCAAATTGTCGTATGACGCTTTCATCACAAGCCAGTTCTATATCACGGTTAAAAAGAATATACATCACCCACACAAAGGGGTTGAACCAATGAATACAAAGGGCAAGTGTCGCAATCAGCTTTGTTACAGTATCATAGCGATAAATATGCACATATTCATGTGAGAGGACATATTGCAGTTGTTTTTCATTTTTCCAGTCCATTTTTTTCGGCACCAAAATAACAGGACGGAAAATGCCATAAGTTAATGGGGCGGAAATCCTATCAGATTGCTTTACCAAAATTGGACGTTTCAATGGGCGTTCCGCCAGCCACTTTTCTACATAATGGTTGTGGACGGGTAAAGCTGTCCGAAATTCAATCAGACAACGCAAATAGGATATTACAAAAAACAATGCGATAAGTATTATTCCTGCACACCATACAATAAACCACATGGAAACAGATGATAAAATATTCTCTGGCGGCTGTTCTGCTCCCTGTGTCGTAACAAACAGCCCTTGCATAGTGGGAATGTTGTAATCTGTTCCAGCTTCCGGCAATGTTGTAGAAGATATGCTATGAGTTACCAACGTATAAACACTAAACATTGACGGAATCGAAAACGGGATAAGCAGTCTTAATATCACCAATTCCCATAAAACAAGAAAAGTCTTTTTCGGCAGTTTATTGATTGCCACCGCACGGATAATCACTACCGCAGTAATGAAAGCAGCCCCCGAAAAGCTCATTTGCAGTAAATTCATTTACACCACCTCATTCCAAATCTTCCACAATCTGCTTGAGCTTCTGAATCTGTTCAGCGGAAAGCTTTTTTCTGCCTAACAGGGCTGCAAACAGTTTGTCAACTGAACCGTCATAAATCTTGTCAACCAATTCTTTTGTTTCCGCTTCCTGTACTTCTTCTTTGGGAATAAGGGCATGGCACATGAAATTAGGCTCGGAACGTTCAATCGCCCCTTTTTTGATACACCTTTTTATCAGTGTGTAGGTAGTATTCATGTTCCAGCCAATTTCTTTTTTCAGAACGTCGGATATGTGTTTTGCAGTGGTGTCGCCCTCGTTCCAAAGCACACACATTACTTTCAATTCTGAATCGAAAAGTTTAATATCCATTTGTTTCCTCCTTTCCACAAGACCGCAGTAGTTTCTGCTTGATTACACATTACACCTTTCTTAATCGGTTGTCAACACTACCGCAGTAGTGTTAAGAAAAAATTCATAATTTATTTTCTTGAATAGATAATGAAATGAGAGGGCTTCCGCAGCAGTCGGCACTGTGCGTAATGTGCATAACTTGCTATCTTATGGAGTTGTGGGAAAGTCCGTTTGCAGAATGTGGGAAAGCTGCTCTTTAGCTTTTCCATGTTCTGTGAACGGACTTTTCCATAACGGAATAGCAAGTTATACACATTTCCATGGTGCTTGTCGTTTGCTCTTTGGTTCGGAATAGTGTGGTGCTGGCGGTCTATCTCTTGTTTTCGGTTGTTTGCTTCTTTACTGTACATGAGCATTTGGTTAAGGTATATAACTCACTCAATAAAGGATATTTTTTTAATACTTCCTGATACTGTTTGACAGTGATTGTTCCAATATCCTCGAGTTTTTTATAAACCAGCTGGCATAAGGATTTCCTTTGCACATATTCAGAATGCGGCTTTTCTGTTTCATTCTGTTCATGCATTCGTGTTCTTTCTTTTTGCATAAACATTCGTAACGAAGCTACACTGCCAGTATATCCCTTTTTACAAATAATATCATGTATTTGGGGATACGTTAATCCCTGGCTCCTGAGTTTTATTACCTCGTTCTCATATGGAGCTAATTTTCCTGGAATTCGAACATTATAGTGACCATTTGTAACTGAAAAATCAGGATTTAAATAATTTTGTATAGTCTTATGGGCACGGTGCATCTGAGATGCAATCTGCTCAATCGGATATCCTGCCAAAGCCATTTCTCTTGCTTCTTTTATTTCCTGTTCTTTTTGTTTTATTGCCAGCTGGTGTTGCCGTTCCCTGGCAATTTCCTTGCTTTCTGGAATCTGGTCTTCTGGAATCACAAGATATTTTTGGATTGTTTTAGGTGATGAATGTAACAATAATGCTATATCCGATATGGTCAGTCCTTCCCTGCGTTTTTCATGGGCGAATTTTATACGCAATGACCGGTTTGCAGTGTTATATAATGCTTTCATTTCATCCGTAACGCTTTCTGTTAATGGTATTTCAATCTTAATATGAAACAGCTTTCAGAAAAAATAGCAAAGTATGTTATAAAAACTGGTGTTGTTTCCCCGGAATTATATGTAGTATATCAATATGGCTTTCAGATTGGACTTGAGATGCTATGCTGTTTCGTAACTTGTTTGAGTATAGCAATGTATATGCATATGATTCCGGAATTCGCAATATTTACGGGGATTTTTATGTTGCTACGTACTTATGCAGGTGGCGTGCATCTTAACAGTTTTGGATCATGTTTTATATGTTCAGTCACTGTACAGACAATAGCAATGTATTTTAACAGTAAATATAAATTTACGGTAGGTACAGCATGGCTTCTTATATTAGTAAGTGCGATATTGATATTGAAAGCTGCACCAGTAGAGTGTATCAATCGAGAACTTGATGATGCTGAAAAAGAACACTGCAAAAAAGTAACCATGAAAGTCTTAATTGCTGTTATTGTATTTGCTGGTTGTTGTACACTTGCAGGAATACCAGATATACTTTCCTTAGTTGCACTGACTTCCTTTATAATTTTAATCTCTCAGTATGTTGGTATTTTGAAATATAAAATTGAAAAGAGCAAGAATAAGCGGAGATGATAAAAATTGTTTCCGCTTTTTTTATTATATGGAATGGAGGAAGAAAATTATTTTTGAATATTAGATTATTTATATGAAAACGTCCAATGGATTTCAATCCATAAGGACGTTTTTTGTATATCATAAGAACTTTTTTATAGAGTTTTTCTTTTAAACCCGAACAATGGGGGCTTCCCAATCGGGATAAGGGTGAAAGGGAAAAAGACCTTTGCTCATATCTCATGGTCGGGAAGGAGGTGAACTCTATGGAGCAATCTTCTTCCTACGATGAGAAAACGGTAATGCACCAGTTTGATCGAAAATGCAAATTGGCATTAAAGGGCGAAATAGTGGATTATGAAAGGCATTTAGCTTATCTTAGAAAACACGAAACTTTGTTTTCAGAATTATCTGAACAAGAGATGGAGAGCCTTTCTATATTTGATGAATATGAATTGGAAAAAAGCTATTTTCGGGCAGGCGGTTATGATGTAGAGGTAAAAAATGCTCTATTGGCAGAAGCATTAACTGCACTGACAGAGAGAAAAAGGGACATTATTCTTTTGTCATACTTTATGGAAATGAATGATGCGGATATAGCAAGAAAACTGAACCTTGTAAGAAGTACGGTACATGAGCATCGTACACGATCGCTTGAAATATTAAAGATTATGCTGGAGGAAAATGCAGGTGAAAACGGAAGAAAAAAACGTAAATAATAAAAAATTGATACCGTTTTGGGTAATCGAAAGAGCATTGGAGGGTGACATTCAGGCGATAAATAAAATTCTGAAACATTATGAAGGATATATTGCAAAATTATCGGTTAGAAAAATGTATGATGAATATGGCTGTGTTCATTATTGTGTAGATGAAACACTTCGCAGACGTCTGGAAACAAAATTGATAAAAACAATTATTGGATTTAAAATAGTTCGCTAAAAAACATTTGAAAGCATCCCTTTCTGCTGAAAAAGCTATTTAGCGTTGTTTTGTACCTTGAAAATTTAATATTTATCCTGCAGGACAGATGAAACAGAGGAGCTGGACAGCAGATACGCCAAGACTGTCTGCATTATAACTTTGCGACATCGTGACGCAAAGTGAAAATGTTGTAAACGAAGAAATATCAAAATGATATTGAAGTAAAGGCACGAGCGATAAATATTTGACTGTGATCAGGAAGTGGGACTTTTGTGGCGAAGATACTGTTTCTGATAATGATACTTCCGGGAAAGCTGCCCGGTCTGAAAAGATGGTGAAATACCAATGAGGCTGTTACCCGACAGCTACCTGCAGGATTATCTATAAATAAATAAGGAAGGGAAAATGAACAGTACAAAATTATTAAGATATAGTATGCAGCTATCCATGCTAAAGCAACTTAGATCATTAAAACTTATCAATGAAAATGAATATCGCTTAATAGAGAAAAAACTAAAAAAAGATTATGGTGTAATTTCCAATATTACTGCTTGACTAGTACAGAGTTGCGTTGTAGAATAATATTAACACTACGATAGGAATACATAAGAAAGGACCGGTGAAATGGAAGTTGAAATCATTAAAGCGAACAGTTCTGATGAAGATATTTCTAATGGAAGAAGGATTGACAGATTAAGAGTTGCCGCATATTGTCGTGTTAGTACTGATGATGAAGATCAGATTAAAAGCTATAATTCAATGGTCAGGTATTATACTGATTTGATTAAAAGTAATAAACAGTGGGTATTTGCCGGAGTCTTTGCAGATAAAGCTATCACAGGAACGAAAACAGATAAACGTGAAGAATTTCAGTTACTGATTCAGGAATGCCTTTCAGGAAATATTGATATGGTAATTGCAAAGAGTATTCCACGATTTGCAAGAAATACTTTAGACACATTAAAATATGTAAGAATGCTAAGAGAAAGGAATATAGCAGTATATTTTGAGGTTGAAAAAATTAATACCTTAAAGGATGGGGAATTTTTACTGACTATTTTAAGTTCTGTTGCACAGCAAGAGGTGGAAAATACATCTGCATATGTAAAAAAAGGCTTAAAGATGAAAATGAAACGAGGAGAACTCGTTGGATTTCAGGGATGCTTAGGTTATGATTATGATGTGGTGACTAAATCGCTTTCTGTTAATGAAGAAGGTGCGGAAACAGTTCGATACATATTTGATAGATATGTTGCAGGAGCTGGAAGTACGATGATTGCAAGGGAATTAAACGAACAGGGAATCCCAACCATTAAGGGAAATCCATGGACCTCTTCCAGTGTGATGGGAATTATTAATAATGAAAAATATAAAGGAGATATTTTATTAGGAAAGACTTTTACAGTAGATCCAATATCAAAGAGAAGGTTGGAAAATCTTGGTGAAGAAGATAGGTTTTATATAAAGAACCATCATGAAGCAATTATATCAGAGGAAACTTTTGCAAGAGCCCAGGAAATACGAGAACGTCGTAATGGAGGACGTAAAAAGGGAGTTGCCCCTGGGAAAAGAGAAAAATTCAGCAGACAGTATGCATTTAGCTGTATGTTGGAGTGTGGATTTTGTGGTGCGAATTTATCAAGGCGAAGGTGGCATAGCAGCTCAAAATATACAAAAACTATTTGGCAATGTGTGGAATCAACGAAGCATGGTAAAAGGTTTTGCCCAGACAGTAAAGGAATTCCAGAGCAGGTTATAGAGGATGCTTTTATTGAATCTTACCGCATGTTATGTATGGATCATAAAGACGTGTTGGAGGAATTTATTAAGAGAGTTGAGAAAACTTTATTGGAAGATTCGATAGAAGATAAAATTGAAAAGCTTAATAGAAGCGTTTATAATATTCAATACAAGAGAAAAAAGTTGCTGGAAAATTATTTAGAAGGTGTTGTGGCTAAAGACATTTATGAGGAAACAGATATGGGATATGAAAAGAAATTGTCTGAAGCAAAATCACAGCTGAGTATGTTGGAACAGCAATATGACAATGAGGGAAGCTTACAAAGAAGACTTGCAGATTTTAAGAAGGCATTGTCAAAAAATCAAGTATTAGAAGAATTTGACAGAGGAATATTTGAAAGTATCATCGAAAAAGTTATTGTCGGTGGTTACGATGAAAATGGAGAGAAAGATCCCTATAAAATTATTTTCATATATAAAACAGGATTCAAAAATGAAATTGGAAACGCAAAAGAACGATTTGGGAAGAAATCAAAAGCAGTAGAAACAGTGAAAGAAATGTGTTCCCATATCGTAGACGAGGTAAAGGATGTGTGTTCTTATGTTAGTGACAACACATGTGGAGACTGTGTGCCTTTTGGGCAAACGAAAACCAGATGCCAAGGTAAAAATAGGCATTGATATGGATGATTATTACCGTATCAGGGAGAATGCTGAAAGCAAATAAACCTTTACAAAACTGAATAATACACTGAAACAAAGCAAGACAGAAGCTGTTGATGCGTTAGAAGATAACGTGTCAGCGGCTTTTTCTTTTTATCTGAAAATCTATTAGTCAAATTTGAAAGGAGTCAATTCTATGGCAAAGAAAAATGTAAGAAATATGAAGGTTTGTGGACAGAGCGGTTATAAATATGAGACAGTTCCGGCAATTACATTAAAAGGAAAATGGCTGGAAGAACTGGGATTTCATCTTGGAGATTATGTGCGGGTGAAATGTGAAAATGGTCAGCTGATTATCACGCCGGATGTGAATCTGCTGACTATCGGGATGGTGAACGATATGTTTGTGGAGAGCCGGAACGATGAGTATAAGGGATGGAGACAGGTTGCCACACAGGAGGATTTTGACAGGTTTTGATTTGATGAAATGTGGTGACAGGATGATTCAGAAAGGGTATAATGGGTTTATCAAAATTTAACGCTTGAGAAAAGAGGAGTAAACATGGCAAAGAAAGAAGAAAGATTTGAAGTTATATTTAAAGACGGAAGTATGCTTAAAGATGAAGGAATTCGTCAAATTCTTGTAGATAAGGAGACTGGGGTTAACTACCTTTGTTGGAACTCCGGACTTGGAGCCAGTATTACACCTCTTCTGGATTCTGAAGGAAAAGTCATAGTTACAAAGCAAATTTAAGTTTGGAGAATTGAGAAAATCGTGAGCTGTTGAATGAATTTTTGAGGATTACCGAGGAAACAGTATGAAAAAATGTAAATATTGTGGAAAAAAATTAAATGACAATTTTGAGTTTTGTAACAGCAAATGTGAAAATTGTTATGAAAAGATGGTGGATAAAGACAGCCATAAAATCAAGTATTTTATATTAGGCATTATTTTGGGCTTCTTAGTTATGTTTTATGGCATTATTTCTAACAATAATGTCTTAATAGGAATTGGAATTATAGTAATGGGTATAGATGTTGTTTTATTGCCATTTACAACTCCCGAAACAATAAATTTTCTAGGATATAAAAAGTCGAAATTTGCAGGAAGAATATCAGGTATATTGCTTATAGTAGTTGGAGTATGGATGTGGTTTATTCAATGATAAATCCCAGCCTGCAAAGTTGAAAATAAATTGAAAGTCACGAAATCGGAGGAGTTAATGATTATGTGGAATGAATTAGGCATAAGTGGAGGAACCGCAATTGTTATTTTGATCGCACTGTATTTCGTTATCAAATGGGCAGTGAAAAATGGTATCAAAGAAGCCTACAGCGCCATCACTGGAAAGAAAACTGATGAAGATGTCAGAAACGAAAAAGAACTGAAAGAACTCGGATTTGAGTTAGAAGATAAATAAAATTTTCAGGTGGTGTTTCTATGAAGAAAAAAGTACTTGCAATTATGTTAGTTACGGTATCAATAATGTTGATTTCGACGTGCGGGAAAAAAGAAAAACTGTACGAAATTCTTGATCTGTCGCAGTATAAGACAGATTATGTAGGAGATTCTTCGAATGTTATAAATATTGTAAGTAGTCAAGAGTATCCGGAGGGATATTCATATGACAGTATAGAGATACAGTCTGAAACAGAGCCTTATGGATTAACCGTTTTTCTAAAAGATGAGCCGTCTGCATCCAGGATTGAAGATGAATTGCAGGTTAATGCAGATATGACATTTAACTTGATTGGTAATTTGGGAACACTTGATTATAGAATTGCAGACAGCAAAGAAATCATTGCATCGTATGAACGGTAGAGAGATTGTTCTACAACTTTCAGTTCTATTGATTTAATAAAAGAAGATATGGAAAGCATTTGTTAGGAATGGCAGATGCTTTTTTTGTGCCCGGAGTGATCCGGGTATTTTTGTGCCTTTTTTTATGGGATTTAGGGGGTGAGCCGTATGGCAGGGAACAGAATCAGGGGGATCACTGTCGAGATTGGCGGCGATACCACAAAATTGCAGACTGCCCTGAAAGGGGTTAATACGGAAATTAGGAATACGCAGAGCCAGCTGAAAGATGTGGAGAAGCTTCTGAAGCTGGATCCGGGGAATACGGAGCTGATCGCGCAGAAGCACAGACTGCTGGCACAGGCGGTTTCTGAAACAAGGGAAAAGCTGGAGACTTTGAAGACTGCACAGCAGCAGGCGGATGAGGCATTGCGGAACGGAACGATTTCCCAGGACCAGTATGATGCCCTGCAGAGGGAGATCATTGAGACGGAACAGAGACTGCGGAGTCTGGAAGAGCAGGCGAACCAGTCTGCGACTGCCCTGCAGAAAATCGGGGCAACCGGTGAAAAGCTGCAGACGGTTGGAAACAAGATTTCTTCTGTTGGGCAGAAGCTGCTTCCTGTGACGGGAGTGGTGACAGGGCTTGGAACGGCGGCGGTGAAAACTGCCGCTGATTTTGACTCTGCGATGAGTAAGGTGGCGGCTGTGTCTGGGGCAACGGGATCGAATTTTGATAGCCTCCGGGATAAGGCCAGGGAGATGGGTGCCAAAACGAAGTTCTCTGCGACTGAGGCGGCAGATGCCATGAACTCTATATGGCAATGGCCGGATGGAAGACGGAGGATATGCTGTCCGGTATTGAGGGTGTTATGTATCTGGCTGCGGCATCCGGGGAAGACCTGGCAACGACTTCTGATATTGTGACGGATGCGCTGACGGCTTTTGGGCTGACTGCAGCGGATTCGGGACATTTTGCGGATGTGTTGGCGGCTGCTTCCAGTAATGCCAATACCAATGTGTCCATGATGGGCGAGACGTTCAAGTATTGTGCGCCGGTTGCGGGGGCGCTGGGATTTTCGGTTGAGGATACGGCAGAAGCAATCGGTCTGATGGGCAATGCCGGTATCAAGGCTTCCCAGGCCGGTACTTCCATGCGTTCCATCATGACGAACCTGACCGGGGATGTGAAGCTGTCAGGGTATGCGAAGAAGGATAAGATCAGTGTGCAGTATTTTGATGTGGAGACAGCGGAACTGAAACTGGCAGAGATGTATGTGACGGGGTATAAGGCGAAGCTGAAAAAGGATACCAGTTATAAGGGATTGTGGACGGTTAGTTTTACGTTGAAGGAGATGTAGGGAGATGGTATAATGGGAGCATCAAATCGGAATTGAACAAAATCGCTATGCCATAGCCTTGGTAGGCCATCGCGCAGCGATTTTGTTCAATTCCAGCTTGCAGGGAAGTTGGTTATCACGGAGATGAAGAGAAATGGATGAGAGGAAAGCGTATTGGTTTGAACAGCCATATATGCCGCGGATGAAAAATATTGCGGTGGCTCCTGTTATTCTGGAAGATGGAAGGCTGTCCTTCTGTGTTCCGGGGGATGATGGTCCTCCGTGGTCAGGGGTGTGGAACCTGACAGGAAAGGTTGTTCTGGACGGGGATGATTATTTTGAGTTCCAGTGTGATGATGAAGTGATGCACAGACGAGGCGGAACATACAAGTTTTGTGCATTGGATATTGCTACATTCAGACGGGAAACCTGCCGGTAGATATCACAGGGAGAAGAAATTGCAGACTGCTGTAAAACAACAGAAGAACTGCATGAATGGTACCTGAAACACTGGACTTACAACAGATAGGATGATTATATTTACGAAGGCATCAGTCACCTGGTTGGCTGGTGCCTTTTTCGTGGGGAAATGGAGGTGGCGGGATGTATCCGGTGTCGGATGGGTTTCTGAGGGCTGTGAAGAGCAATACAAGAAAATATTACTGGACGGGTACGATCGTTACCAAAGGCGGAATGACGTATGAGCTCGGGGCGAAGGAGATTGTGAAGGGTTCCGGATATATTTCCAGGCAGTGCTGCGGGAGTACGGAGATTGAACTGGGGACGGTGTATGCGGCGGAGATGGGGATCACACTTCTGAGTGATATTGACAGGTATACGCTGGAGGATGCACTGGTGACGCTGGTGTTTCATCTGGTGCTGGCGGATGGTTCGGTGGAAGATGTGCCGATGGGAGTTTTTGAGGTCAGTGAGGCGAACCGTCTGGCGAAGTGCCTGGAACTGAAGGCGTATGATTTTATGCTGCGGTTTGATAAGAGTTTCAACGGATTTGAGACTGTGGGGACTGCTTATGATTTTATTACTTTGTGCTGTAAGCGGTGTAAAGTGGAGTTTGCGAATAAGAGGGCGGAGATTGATGCCATGCCGAATGGCGGGGTGACGCTTTCTGTTTATACTGAAAATGATATTGAGACCTGCCGGGACGTGCTGTTTTATGTGGCACAGGTTCTGGGAGGTTTCTTTATTATCAACAGGGAGGGAAAACTGGAACTGAGAAAGTACGGGAAGGATCCTGTGATGAAGGTGGAGCAGAGACACCGTTTTTCTTCCAGTTTTTCGGATTTTATTACCAGATACACGGCAGTGAGTTCCACCAACAAGCAGACGCAGATTGCAGAGTATTATGCTCTGGATCCGGATAACGGGCTGACCATGAATCTGGGTGTGAACCCACTTCTGCAGTTTGGACTGGCAGAGACCAGAGAGATGTTGTGCAGGAATATATTGACGGATCTGTCAGTGATCAACTATGTACCTTTTGATTCGGATACAATCGGGAACCCTGCCCTGGATCCGGGGGATGTGCTGACATTTGCAGGAGGACAGGCGGATGAGGGACAGATCACCTGCATCACTTCCATCAGACAGAAGATCGGGGGAAAGCAGAGCCTGAAATGTGTGGGGAAGAACCCGAGGCTGGCTCAGGCAAAGTCAAGAAATGACAAGAATATTTCGGGACTGCTGAATCAGATTGAAGACAATGCGAAGACCGGGAAGATCGGGATCCATATGTTTACCAATGCTTCCGCGCATGAGATCGGGCAGACGAAGGTGAAGCTGATCAGTATCCAGTTTGCTTCTTCTGAGGAAAACCATATGCAGTTTTTTGCACAGGTTGTTGTGGATGTGGCTGCGGATCCGGTGGAACGGTCTGCGGAGGCTTCCGGGACTGTGGTGATTCCATTTCCGGGCGGAAGCGGCAGTGGAACTGGAAGTGGTACGGGTGGTTCTGATGGAACCGGGGAGACATCGGATGCAGGAAGTTCTGAAAATGATGCGGCAGGGAATGAAGTTGGAAATACTTCCGGGGATGAGAATACAGGGAGTACGGATGATGTCGCTGGTGGCTCGGATTCCGGATCCGGAACCGGGAGTGGTTCGGAGGTTTCTGTGGATGTGAGCCTGCCGGTGAAGTGGCAGGAAGACGGACAGGCGGTCTGCCATGTGGTCTTTGAATTTAATAACGAGGAGATCGTGGAGCATTGTCCGGTGGAGACCTGGCATTCAGGGAAACATATTTTGTCGCTGTATTATCCCATTGAGAAGATTGTTGCCAATTATACGAATACATTCAATGTGTATCTCTGGATGGAGAATGGCAGCGGGACCGTTGATGTGGGAGACTGCATTGCCTCTGTCAGCGGACAGGCAATGGCGGCAGGGGAAGCCTAGGACGGAAAGCTTGAGGTGGAAGATTATACCACGAGATTTGCCATTGGCGGAGGACTGGATGTGAATGGTTTCCGGGAATCGCTGTCCATGCAGATGAAGGAGACGGTGAACAGAGGATTTGAAGTGTATTTTGCTGAGAGAGCGGGAATCAGCGGTTTCTGCAGGCCGGTAGAAATGGAGGGTGTGTGATGAAGTTGAAAGGTGAAATGGTCATTGAACTGACCGATACGAATACGGGTGCGGTGGAGACAGTTCAGGAGACGAACATGATCACGGAGGCAGTGAACAATATTCTGGGGCTGAATCCCATGGGGATTTATCTGAAAGCCAGCGGGGAGTATGACAATTCTGTTTTGTGGAACGGGACGCTGCTTCCCATCTGCCCGAACATGATCGGGGGGATCCTGCTGTTTCCGGCAGTGCTGGAAGAAAAGGCGGATCATATTTACGAGCAGGGGAAGAACCTGCCGGTGGCTTATGCTTCCAACAATGTTAATTCCGGTTCCAATGTGGCGAGGGGAAGCCTGAACCAGACGGAGAGCAAGAAGCTGGACAATGGATATAAGTTTGTGTGGGAGTTTACTCCCAGCCAGGGGAATGGAAATATTGCAGCGGTGGCACTGACCAGTGCACTGGGCGGGCAGAATGCTTTTGGCAGTGCGGCAGGGGATGCCAGCACGTTCCTGCTTCTGAAAAAGGTGGATATCGGGGATATCCCGAAGGCAAAGCAGATGACACTGTTTGAGGCAGTGGAGCTGGATTTTGAAAAGAACCTGCTGTATTCCATCACCTTTGGGACTTCCAGTGTGACCATTACGAAGATCCGGATCCCGGTGTTTAACATCGGGCTGAATGAGAAGCTGGATGATACCACGTATACCGTACTGGAGGAGCAGACACTGACAACGGAAAGCTTTACGTTCCTGGGGGATTATACAAAGTACGGGGAGTTTATGGACGGGCATGACGGATACTGGTATGGATTTTCCAATGAGCCGAATTCTTCCGGGGATGCGAAGATGGTATGGATCCGGATCTCCAAAAAGGATTATTCCTTTACGGAGGGAAGCTGGACACTGTCCAAGGCGAAGCTTTCGGAAGTGGGCACAAGGGCAAAGGACGGTTCCTATCCGGAACGGAATGTAAAATGCTGTGTGAGGAAGGGGTATCTGTATGTGCCTTCTTATGATAAGAAGGGAGTTTATAAGATCAATACTGCAAATTCAGCGGATGTGACACTGATCCCGCTGGGCTTTACTTCCAAGCTGAAATCCCTTGGGGAGGCTGGTTCCTGTGAGGTGTATATGACACTTCTCGGGGACATGATCGTGGCAGGGGATTTCCAGATCACGGCGGATGACAGGGTGATCAAGACGCAGGGGAGCGCAAGGTTTGAAGCCATGGCAACGCCTTTGTTCCAGTATAAGAACTTTGTGTTTATGTGGGGCGGCAGTTACGGGAAGGAGCACAGGTGTGCTTATCTTCTGACGCCTTATCTGGCAAGTATCAATAATCTTTCGTCAGCGGTGGTGAAGAATACGGACAAAACGATGAAGATCACGTATACGCTGACGGAGGAAATAATGTAGGTCTTTCTGCCGAAAGGCATGGAGATAGAAAACTTATTTACGGCAGTTCTCAGAAATGGGGGCTGCTTTTTTCATGGGAGGAGGATTCTGGCATGAAGGAATTTTGGAACTTTATTCAGATGGTTTTTATGGCTGTAGGCGGATGGCTGGGCTGGTTTATGGGAGGCTGTGACGGGCTTCTGTATGCCCTGATCGCTTTTGTAGTGATCGATTACCTGACCGGGGTGATGTGTGCTTTTGCGGACCATACGCTTTCCAGTGAGGTGGGATTCCGGGGAATCTGCAGGAAGGTGCTGATCTTTCTGCTGGTGGGAATGGCCAATATTTTGGATGTGGCTGTGATCGGGAACGGATCCGTGCTGAGGACAGCGGTGATCTTTTTCTATATTTCCAATGAGGGTGTGAGCTTGCTGGAGAATGCAGGACATCTGGGGCTGCCGATCCCGCAGAAGATGAAAGATGTGTTGGAACAGCTGCATGACAGAGGGAAAGGAAGTGATGGGGAATGAGACTGGTTGAAAGTTTTCTGACTAAGAATCCCTGCTATACTGCAGGGAGAAAAATTACTGTAAAAGGCCTGATGCTTCACTCGGTTGGATGTCCGCAGCCGAGAGCACAGGTTTTTCTTGATTCCTGGAATCACACTTCTTTTGGAAGTGCATGTGTGCATGGTTTTATTGATGGAAATGATGGAACGGTGTATCAGGCATTGCCATGGAACCACAGGGGATGGCACTGTGGCTCCGGTAGTAAGGGAAGTGGAAATAATACGCATATTGGTGTGGAGATGTGTGAGCCTGCCTGCATCCGGTACACAAGCGGATCTGGTTTTACCTGCTCCGATCTGGCGAAGGCAAGGGCATCGGCAGTGCGGACGTATGAAGTAGCGGTGGAATTGTTTGCCATGCTTTGTAAGAAGTTTGGTCTGGATCCGCTGGCAGATGGTGTGGTGATTTCCCATAGAGAGGGACACGCAAGGGGAATTGCTACAAATCATGGAGATCCGGAGCATCTGTGGAAAGGTCTGGGACTGCCTTATACGATGGATGGATTCAGGAAAGCTGTGAAGGCTGCTATGTCTGGGAAAGCTGAAGGGACGCAGGCTTCTGTGTTTCTGGGGATTTCCGATGAGAAGGCAGCGGAGCGGATTGGAGTGCTGTGTGCAGAGGATATGAAAACCAGTGGGATTCTGGCTTCGGTGTCTGCGGCGCAGTTTATTCTGGAATCGGGTTATGGCAGGACGGAACTGGCGCAGAAGGCAAATAACTGTTTTGGGATGAAGTGCGTGTTGTCTGGGAATACTTGGAATGGAAGTATCTGGGATGGAACCAATAAGTACCGGAAGAAGACGCAGGAGGATGATGGAACCGGAAAGCTGTACACGGTGACTGCGGATTTCCGGAAGTATGTCTGTGTGGAGCAGTCTATTGCGGATCATTCTGCTTATCTGCTGGGCGCAATGAATGGGAAGAAAAAGAGATATGCGGGACTGGCCGGGGAGAAGGATTACCGGAAGGCTGTCCGGATCATTAAGGATGGCGGCTATGCAACGGACAGTTTTTATGTACAGAAGATCTGTGCCATCATTGAGAAGTATGGGCTGACACGGTTTGATGGCGTGAAGGTGGAGAAAAAGGTCTGGTACCGGGTGAGAAAAGACTGGAAGGATGCTAGAAGTCAGGCAGGAGCATTTCAGGTGCTGGACAATGCAAAGAAATGTGCAGACGAGCATCCGGGATTTTCGGTGTTTGATGAGAATGGAAAGGCAGTGTACAGTTCCGTGGATAAGAAGCAGGAAGAGGTGTTTCGTCCGTATCTGGTTCGTGTGGAGATTTCGGATCTGAATATCCGGAAGAAGCCGGGAACGGATCAGGAGAAGGTTGGAAAATATACGGGTGTTGGCTGTTTTACTATTGTTGCTGAGGCTGACGGTGTCGGAGCATCAAAGTGGGGGCTGCTGAAAGCGTATGAGAAAGAGCGGAATGGGTGGATCTCGCTGGATTTTGTGACAAGAATATAATAGTGAGTGATGAGGCTTTGCATTGCGGCGGTGGTCGTGGTGTGAAGCCTTTTTTTGTTAGGGCAAAGCCCTGTTTGCCATTGTGGAGTTTTTGGTCGCTTTCAATATAACATCCGGAATCGAGGTATCTTTTTTTTCTGCAAAATCACGAACTTTGCTCATTTATAGATATCAGAAAAAGGAAGATACTTTGAGGAATCTTTACGAAAAGAAAAAAGAGAAGTTAATCTCATATATCTGCTTCTTGGCTAGTCTGGGATTAAAAGTAACAATCCTTTTTTCTGTTATCTTGAACTTTTTAATTTTTCCTGTTTCGGAGTCCTTGAATTTATATTCAAACTCATCTACACATTCTTTGATGCGGTACAAAAGTATTAAGCAGTTAAAAACAAAAATCCAAGAAGATATTTACTAATCTTATTGACATAGAACAAAAAATGAATATAATCATAGTTGAACAACTATTCAACTCCGATTATACGAGGTAAGTGTATGTCTAAACCGTCTTATATTTGTAATTGTGATGTGATTCATGAGGATATTGTGAATGATGTGAAATCCAAGATGCAACCCAAAGATGATTATATCCAGTTGGCATCTTTATTTAAGCTATTTGGAGATGGTACCAGAGTACAAATCTTACACGCTCTGGAACAGAGTGAGATGTGTGTATGTGATCTTGCTGTGCTACTGGGGGTAACGAAATCCGCAATCTCACACCAGTTAAAGGCATTGCGTCTTGCGAATTTGGTAAAATTCCGTAGAGAAGCGCAGATAGTTTACTACTCTCTGGCAGATGATCATGTGAAAGAGATTATTGATAAGGGATTTGAGCATCTATGGCAGAAATAATATTTTTAGCGTTATAGTTGAGCAATTGAGCAACTAAACAAATTACAAGGAGGTCATTATGAAACGAATATTTTTATTAAAAGGGTTGGACTGTCCGAACTGCTCCGCAAAAATTGAAAAAGAAGTCGGAGAATTGGATGGAGTACAATCCTCAGTTGTAAATTTGATGAAGCAGACGCTGACAATCAATGTTGCTCCAGCTGCCGCAAATACAATAGCCAGTCAGATTGAAACGATTGTCCACAGCCATGAGCCGGGTGTGGAGGTTCAGGAAGAAACAATTATCCCCGTTACAAAGAGTTATTTGTTAAAGGGCTTGGACTGTCCGAACTGCTCCGCAAAAATTGAAAAAGAAGTCGGAGAATTGGATGGAGTACAATCCTCAGTTGTAAATTTGATGAAGCAGACGCTGACAATCAATGTTGCTCCAGCTGCCGCAAATACAATAGCCAGTCAGATTGAAACGATTGTCCACAGCCATGAGCCGGGTGTGGAGGTTCAGGAAGAAACAATTATCCCCGTTACAAAGAGTTATTTGTTAAAGGGCTTGGACTGTCCGAACTGCTCCGCAAAAATTGAAAAAGAAGTCGGAGAATTGGATGGAGTACAATCCTCAGTTGTAAATTTGATGAAGCAGACGCTGACAATCAATGTTGCTCCAGCTGCCGCAAATACAATAGCCAGTCAGATTG
>NZ_QUJX01000019.1:25324-65794 GCF_003480785.1 Ruminococcus sp. AM26-12LB
ATTGGATGGAGTACAATCCTCAGTTGTAAATTTGATGAAGCAGACGCTGACAATCAATGTTGCTCCAGCTGCCGCAAATACAATAGCCAGTCAGATTGAAACGATTGTCCACAGCCATGAGCCAGATGTAGAAGTTTCCGAAATTGCACAGGAATACTATATACCTGCAAAAAAACAGGATACCAATACATCCTATAACAATGAGGACAAGAAGTTGACGATTCGTTTAGCGATTGGCGCAGCAATCTATGGTATTGGTATGGCATTGACAGTTTTTGCGAAAGTGCCACTGCCTGTCGAGTTAGTTTTTCTCATTGTCTCCTATATTATTCTTGGCGGGGATGTTGTATGGCAAGCTGTGAGGAATATTTCAAAGGGACGTGTATTTGATGAACATTTCCTGATGAGCGTTTCTACGATTGGTGCTTTTGTCATTGGTGAATATCCGGAAGCAGTTGCTGTTATGCTGTTCTATCAAGTTGGTGAATTTTTCCAGTCATTGGCTGTTGAGCGTTCCAGAAAATCTATATCAGATTTAATGGATATACGTCCGGATTGTGCTACAGTCAGAAGGAACGGAGAATTGATTACCATATCTCCTGAAAGTGTTGCCATTGGCGAGATTATTATTGTAAAGCCTGGTGAAAAAATCCCATTAGACGGTGTGGTATTGGATGGAGATTCTATGCTGGATACGAGGGCTTTAACTGGAGAATCGGTTCCGAGAAGCGTTCATAAAGGAGACGAAGCACTTTCCGGTTGTATGAATCAGACGGGTGTTTTAACGATTAAGACAACGAAAGCATTTGGTGAATCTACTGCTTCAAAGATTATTGATCTTGTGGAGAATGCGTCCAGTAGAAAAGCACCAACAGAAAATTTCATTACTACATTTGCACGTTATTACACTCCTGTTGTTGTAATCTTAGCAGCTATTCTGGCAATTCTGCCACCGATCCTTCTTGGTGGAGGTTGGACAGAGTGGATTCGCAGAGGATTTGTTTTCCTTGTGGTATCTTGCCCATGTGCATTGGTCATTTCAATCCCGCTGACTTTCTTCGGAGGTATTGGTGCGGCATCTAAACGAGGTGTTCTTGTAAAAGGAAGTAATTATTTAGAGGCGCTTAATAATGTCAGCATTATTGTGTTCGATAAAACTGGAACACTTACAAAGGGTGTTTTCAATGTGACTGATATTCTGCCTGCAAATGGATTTTCAAAAGAACAGGTTCTGGAGTATGCGGTCCAGGCAGAGAGCTTTTCTAACCATCCTATTGCAAAATCCATTCTCTCTGCTTATGGAAAAGAAATTGACCAATCAGTTATCTCTGATTACAAGGAAATTTCCGGATATGGAATCAGTGCCATGGCAGGAAAGAAGAAAGTTTATGCTGGCAATACGAAACTTATGGATTCAGAGCATGTGGAGTACACAGCCTGTGAAAAAGTTGGTACAAAGGTTTATGTAGCAGTAGATGGTCAATATGCCGGATGCATTTTGATAACAGATGAAGTAAAGCCGGACAGCAAAAAAGCAATTTCTGATTTGAAACATATCGGTGTGGAAAAAACAGTCATGCTTACTGGTGATGATGAAAAAATCGGAAAGGCTGTTGCGGAAGAATTGCAGTTGGATGAATATTATGCACAACTGTTTCCTGATCAAAAAGTGGAAAAGGTTGAGCTTTTAGACAGTAAAAAGAGACAGGGAAGCAAATTAGCTTTTGTTGGTGATGGTATCAATGACGCTCCTGTCCTTGCTCGTGCGGATGTTGGTATCGCAATGGGTGGTCTTGGTTCAGATGCGGCCATTGAAGCTGCGGATGTGGTTCTGATGACAGATGAACCATCTAAGCTGGTGGATGCGATTGATGTGGCAAAAGCGACAAAGCAAATTGTCATGCAGAATATAGTGATTGCCCTTGGAATTAAGAGTGTGTTCCTGATCCTTGGTGCTCTGGGTATAGCTGGAATGTGGGAAGCTGTATTTGGTGATGTAGGCGTTACCATAATTGCCGTCTTGAACGCAATGAGGATTTTGAAAAAATAAGAAACGAGGTGGCAATGTGAAACGGAAATTGATTCTGTTAGCAGTTACAATTGTTTTTCTTGCAGGTTTCGGTGCACTTTTGCATTCACCGCCTTCTATGATTGATGCAGTCACAGGAGCAACACCGAAGTCAAAAAAGGCGGCTCAAGCCTCCGCACAGTTGGAAGGCTCTTATGTTCTCGGTATTAATATGATGTCAGATGGTCTCGACAACGAGAACACCCGGAATAAATTAAAAGAATTGGCACTGGACGATTCGGAAACAAATGAAACAGATCTCATGAAAACGGACATTAGTTTTCGGTTATATGTATCTGAGACGGATTATCCGCTTGTCAGTTATGCTAAGAAACTCTGTGACAGGTTGAAACAGGCCGGTTTTTTCGTAGATCTGAAAGAGTACAGTAACACAATGATGCTATCAAGAGTGGTAAGTGGAAAGTATGATGTATTCCTGGCATCGGATGATTTTATTGACGTTACAACGCTAACACAGATGGACTATATGATCATGGACAGCGAAGAAATGAGGTGAGCGGGAATTTATGAGAAAATGGAATACGATTTTGTCTGTTTTAATGCTTCTCATTTTTATGATTCATGGAATCATGGGCAGCTTTATGCTGAACGGAGTTGGAAGTAGTGCAGGGAAACTTCTTGCATGGATTGGTGTTGGTATTCTTGTTGTGCATACGGTGATTGGTGTCATCCTGACAGTTCAGAGTTTACAGACAGCGAAGCAATCAGGAAAAATGTATCTGAAACAAAACGTCATATTTTGGGCGAGACGAGCCAGTGGGATGGCAATACTGATTCTGCTGTTATTCCATATTGGCTTGTTTGGAAAGGTGCAGAATGGGACATATATTTTGTTCCCTTTTACAACGGTAAAGATGGTAACTCAGCTTTTGTTCGTAGCGGCAATCTTTGTTCATATTTTTATCAATATCCGCCCATTGCTCGTATCACTGGGAATCATCAGTTATAAAGAACGAAGGAGTGATATTTATTTGATCCTTTCGGTGCTTCTTCTTTTTATAGCGGGAGCGGTTATTTTATATTATATTGGGTGGCAATATCTATGAGTAAGACAATTGTTATTATAGGTGCTGGACTGGCAGGACTTTCAGCGGCTTTGCAGGCAGCGGAAAATGGATGCAATGTAAAACTGGTTTCCTCCCTTCCGTCAGAGCGGGCACAGTCTGTTATGGCGGAGGGCGGTATCAACGCAGCTTTGAATACAAAAGATGAAAACGACAGTCCCGAAGAACATTTTACAGATACAATAAAGGCAGCATGTGGTCTGGCAGATCCAAATGCAGTTTGGGGAATGACACAGGCAGCACCGGAGCTGGTGCACTGGCTGCTAAAACTTGGAGTTAAATTTAACATGAGTGGCTATGATGATGTGGATCTGCGGAATTTTGGCGGGCAGAAAAAGAAACGGACTGCTTTTGCACAGAGCGATACCGGGAAGCAGATCATGACAGCTATGATAGACGCTGTTCGCAGGAAAGAAGCATCTGGTATGGTAGAACGGTTCAGCCATCATTCTTTCCTAACACTTCGTCTGTGTGGCAATATTTGTTGTGGCTGCGTAATCAGGGATGAATACAGTCAGGAGACTGTGGAATTACCGGGGGATGCGGTTATTGTTGCCACCGGTGGTATGCACGGATTGTTTGGAAATACAACGGGTTCGCTGAGCAATACAGGAGAAGTCACCGCAGAATTGTTCCGGCTTGGTGTTCCTCTGGCAAATGGCGAGATGATCCAGTACCATCCGACAACTGTGAAATGTGGTGGAAAACGCATGCTCATCAGCGAGGCGGCCAGAGGGGAAGGTGGCAGGTTGTTTGCCATGAAAGATGGAAAACAATGGTATTTCATGGAGGAAAAATACCCGGAGCTTGGAAATCTGATGCCACGAGATATTACCGCCAGAGAGATATGGAAGGTCAGCCATGAATCAGAGGTATTTCTTGACATGACGGAAATATCGGAGGAGATTATTTCAAATAAGCTATCTGGTCTGGCAGACGATTGTATGACCTATCTGCATAAAGATATACGAAAGGAACCGGTGTCTGTTTTACCGGGAATTCACTATTTTATGGGAGGCATTCTGGTGGATGAGCAGCACAGAACGCCGATTCAGAATCTTTACGCTGCCGGAGAATGCTGTGCCCAATATCATGGTGCCAACCGTCTTGGTGGAAATTCTCTGTTAGGAGCGTTATACGGAGGACGTGTTGCGGCAAAATCAGCATGTGAACAGGCAGATGTAGTAGATCTATCTTGTGCGACACAGATAGATTTTCCACCAACGTCTCAAATTTCAGAAATAAAGCAATTAAACAAAGTGATGCAGGATACTATGGGCGTTGTCAGAAATGAGAATACGTTGTTAAATGGGATTCAAACGGTACAAGCGCTGACAGGAAATCTTCCATTGCTTGGCATGGCAGTTCTAAAGAGTGCTCTTGCAAGAAAAGAAAGCCGTGGTGCACACTGGCGGGAGGATTATCCGAAGAGCAATGACGATGATTACCTTAAAACAACGGTAGCCAGATTTGATGGAAAGCAGATACAGATTTCCTTTGTACCTGTTCCAGAAAGGCGGTGATTCACTTGGTATATAAAATAAGAATCAGGCGGCAGGAGAGTCAGAAATCAGACAGTTATTGGCAGGAATTTGAGTTTGACGGAAGCAAAAACAGCTCTGTTGCCAATGTTCTAAAGGAATTGAACAGTAGAACACCTTTGAAAGATAATTCAGGGAATATAGTTACTCCCATCAGCTGGGAATGTAGCTGTATGGTGCGAAAATGTGGGGCTTGCGCCATGCTGATTAACGAACGTCCGAGGCTGGCATGCTCTACATTTTTACATACGTTAAAAGGTTCTACAATCACCTTGGAACCTTTAAGCAAATTTCCGCTTGTAAGAGATTTGATCGTTGACCGGTCAATTCTGTTTGAAAATTTGAAAAAACTGAACCTTTGGCTTGAAAGTGAAGCTTATATGAATCCGTGGACACATGAACCGAGATACCAGTCGGCACGCTGTCTGATGTGTGGCTGCTGCCTTGAAGTGTGTCCTAACTTCTCTGCAAATGGGACTTTCGCAGGCGCTGTTGCTGCAGTCAACGCATTTCGGATTCTGAATGAAGAACAGGAAATAAGCCATCGGAATGAGGTTTCAACTCAATATAAGGAAAATTATTTTGAGGGATGCGGGAAATCATTAGCTTGCCATAACATTTGCCCGATTGGTCTGCCTGTCGAAGAATTGATCGTGAGGTCAAATTCGGTAGCTATTTGGGGAAGACAGTGAGTATCAAAACGCTGATTAAAAAAACATGATTAACCTACATCTATGGTTTTACCAAAAATAGAGACATATCCTTTGTTTCGGTGTGGTAGCGGTTTTATTATGGACTGGATTCCGTCAAGGATGAATTTGATGCTTCCCTGAGAAGTATATCCAGTCGGAAGAATATGTCTCAGCAAAGCAGCAGAAGAGATATTGATCAAATTATGTCAATGTCTCTTTTTTTATGGAAGAAACAGGCTGATCAGAAATATGCAAAAGAGTAGCCTATTTTAATTATTTAACGAAAGGCGAACAGGGGTGTTCACAAGGGTGTGCACCGTTAAATTGTATCAATTTCGTAGTCGCAACGAAACCTTGCTGTTGTGGATATTACATGAATATATTTTGCGCTAGAATAATTATTGGGTATATGTTAAAATATAAAGAACATATATTCGAACGTTTATCAAGGTGGTGTATAGCATTGACAAAGTCAGAGAAACTACGAAAAATTCAGGAAATATTGGAATTAAAGAATCCACAAGAGAATCTGTATGCAGATCTGTTAAAGACAATAGGAGATTTGAAAACAAATTATGGGGATTACATGATTACGGAGCCGATTGACTGTAATGAGGAACTGAAACGTGTTCCGGGAGCGGATTATGAACTTTGTACGGCGTTGCTGACAATGCTGCTGAGAGAAGATCATTTTTCCAATGGTTCTTTTGAACGGAGATTTGCTGACGGGCAGGTGCTTCCTGTTCTGGTGAGGATGAAGGATGTTTTGAGTGCAGGAGTGTGATTTTATGAAAGTCGGGGATACTGCATATATTGTGGAATCAAACAGGTATGTGAGAGAAGTGGAGATCCGCAGGTGTTCCGGCGGGATGTTCCTGGTACGTTTTACAGATACGGGCGGCGGAATACAGGTGAAGGCTCACAGGCTGTTTGCAACGAGGGAAGAAGCTGAAAAGAGTATTGAGAAGGCACCAGAGACAAAGAGGGTGCGTGGGAATCCGTATGACCGATGGTATTGAACGGATGATAAAGTAAATAAATGATCAGGGGAAACCTGTTGCTGTTTGCGGAGAAATCTGTGGATGGCAGCGGGTTTATTTTTTTGTCCGGAAAGTCAAAAAATCAGGGACCAGGACTCCTTGGAACAGTAGGAGGTGGTTTTTGGCTATGGGAAAAATTGAACTGATCGATACCGGCAGACTGACGGAGAAACAGGCCAGGCTAAACATGGAAAAGTGTGCAGAGTTTCTGGCAAGAATGATCCAGAAGTACGGGGATGTGGTTCTGGGGGAGATTGAGGAGAGAAATTCACAGCTGCAGGGGAAGTGATCGAGTGTGCCGGTGGTCTTTTGGGGCTGCCGGTCTTTTTGCGCTATGGAAACCGCATAGGAGAAGGTGGATTTTGGGGCAGTTTTTTTGGTCGTTCTGCGAGTTGGCACAGACTGGTGATTCCGATATATTTTATGTACGGCAACCGTATGACGATGGGCAACCGAAATGAGGTGAAGATTTGAGAAAGAAATGTTACATATATACCCGTGTTTCTACAGCGGCTCAGACAGAGGGATACAGTCTGGAAGCACAGACAGAGCGGCTTCGGAAGTATGCGGACTATAAAGAAATGGAAGTGGTCAGGGAATACTGTGATGTAGGCAGATCTGGAATGAGCATCAAGGGCAGACCGGCTTTTATGGAAATGATGGATGACATTTCCTGTGAGAAAGATGAGATCTCCTGTGTGCTGGTGTTTAAGTTATCCCGCTTTGGAAGAAATGCGGCAGATATTTTGAAGTCTGTGCAGCTGTTGATGGATTTTGATGTGGATCTGGTCTGTGTTGAGGATGCCATTGACAGTTCCACGCAGGGCGGACGTCTGACACTTGCTATCCTGTCGGCTGTGGCAGAAATGGAGCATGAGAATATTACAGTCCAGTTCACGACGGCGAGGATGCAGAAGCTGATGAATGGGGGATGGCCGGGCGGCGGCGTGCCGTATGGATATGTGAGTGTGAATAAGGAACTGGTGGTGGTTCCTGAGGCGGCGGATCTGGTGAGGATGATTTATCAGAAGTATCTGGAACCGGATATGATGCTGAATACGGTTGTGGGCTGGATGAATGAGAATGGTTATAAGCGTGTGGTGAAGGGAGAGGATAAGGTTATCACTTCGGATTTTGTTTCTTCGGTGCTGGGAAATCCTATTTATTATGGGATGATCGTATATAATAGGCGGATAAATTCTGAGGAGATTAAAAAGAATCCGAAAGAGGTTATTTCCATCAGGGGCAGACATGAGGCGATTATTCCGGAAGATGTCTGGATGCGGGTACAGGAAAAGCGGAAGAGCTTGAGAAGACCGCAGAAGAAGGTGGATGATCCGGAGCGGATCAGTCTTCTGTCCGGATTGGTGAAGTGTCCGGTGTGCGGAACAGGGCTGGTTACAAAAAAGAATAAACGGAAGAACAGCAATCGTGGCGGCTATTATAAGATTGTTTATTCTTATGGGTGCCGGAATTATCGTAAGAGTGCAGGGCGTGTCTGTGACTGCTGGCGGACATACAATCAGGAGAAACTGGATAAGGCTGTGATGGAGATTGTGGGAAAGGTGACAGAAACAAGGGAGTTCCGTCAGGCAGTTATGGATGTGGTTGGGGACAGGAGTTCGCTGGATGCCTGTGAAGCGGATCTGAAAAGGACCAGAAAGGAACTGCACAGTCAGGAGCATCTGAAATATAAGCTGGGGATGGAACTGGACAATCTGGATATTTTTGCAGAGGACTATGACGGAGAATATGAGGCTGTTCAGGCAAAGATTGACGGGGCTTATGACCAGATCGAATGTCTGGAGGAGAAGATCCGGAAGCTGAAAAAGAAGATGGAGGCTTTGAAGAAAGGGGTTCGTTCTTCTGATAATATACGAAAGATTCTTGATAACTTTGATCTGCTGTTTGAGAGAATGAGCTGTGAGGAACGCAGGGAACTGTGCAGGCAGTTTATTGAGCGGATTGATGTTTTTTCTGAGGAAAGGGAAGATGGCAGGATCCTGAAAAAGATTGTTTTCCGTTTTCCTGTTTATTATGAGAGCGATGGAAAAAGAAAAGTGAATGATGAGCCGGATGAAATGGTGACTTTTGCAGTGGACTGTACGGAGCATCAGGTGACGGCTTCTGAGGCGAAAGCGACTTACGTAGAGATCCGTGCATATGTGAAAGAGAAGTATGGGATGAATATTCCTACATTATATATATAGCGCAGGTGAAACGGAAGTATGGTCTGGATATGGGGAAAGCGTATAACAAACCAGCGAAAAATAAGAATCATGTGCCAGTCTGTCCGGTGGAAAAGGAAAAGGCAATTCTGGATGCTTTGAAGCATTTTCGGATGCTGGATGAGGATGTGGAGTACAGGAAGGAGAGTGCAGAGTGAAGAAAAAATGTTATATTTATATCCGTGTTTTTACGGCAATGCAGGTGGACGGCTACAGTCTGGAGGCACAGAAAGAAAGGCTGATGAAGTTTGCGGAGTTCCAGGAAATGGAAGTGGTCAGGGAATACTGTGATGCTGGTAAATCCGGAAAGAGTATTACGGGCAGACCGGAGTTTCAGAGGATGCTGCAGGATGTGTCCGAGGAACGTGACGGAGTGGCATTTATTCTGGTGTTTAAGCTGTCACGTTTTGGAAGGAATGCAGCAGATGTTTTAAACTCCCTGCAGTTTATCCAGGATTATGGAGTGAATCTGATCTGTGTGGAAGACGGGATTGATTCTTCTAAGGATTCCGGCAAGCTGACCATCACGGTGCTGTCGGCAGTGGCTGAGATTGAAAGGGAGAATATTCTGGTCCAGACAATGGAAGGAAGAAAGCAGAAGGCCAGAGAGGGAAAATGGAATGGCGGACAGGCTCCTTTCGGATATGATCTGGATTCCAAGAATAGCACTCTGGTGGTGAATGAGGAAGAAGCGGAGATTGTGCGGATTATTTATGACAAGTTTGGGCATACGGATATGGGGGCAGATGCTATCTGTAATTATCTGAACCAGAGAGGTTATACGAAGAAAAAGGTCAGGGGGCATGAGCTGAACTATTTTGCCAGAGGACTGATCATGAAGATTTTGGATAATCCGGTTTATACTGGTAAGATTGCTTACGGGAAGAATGTTACGGAGAAGGTGAAGGGAACGAGGGATGAATACCGGCGTGTGAAGACTGATGATTACCTGCTGGCAGATGGACTGCATGAGGCGATTGTGGATGAAGAGATGTGGGAGGCGGCGAGAGAGAAAAGGAAGAGGACGGGGGTTAAGTGGAATAAGACACGTAGTCTTGAACATGAGCATATTTTGTCGGGACTTTTGAAATGTCCGGTGTGTGGTGCTGGAATGGCAGGAACTGTGAGGAGAAGGAAGAATAAGAAATCTGGTGAATATAAGGATGACTTCTATTATAGATGTCAGCACAGGAGAAAGATTGATGAGGAACATTTCTGTGATTTTAAGCCATCACTGAATCAGAATGAGATCAATGCAGAGGTGGAGTGGTTCATCAGAGGGATGATTGCTGATGAAAGGTTTCATGAGTATATTGGAGAAAGATTGCAGGAAAAGGTGGATGTCTCGAAGCTGGAAGAGAAGAGGAACGGGATCAGCTGAAGGGGCAGTTACAGCAGGTTGTCGGGGCGAAGAATAAACTGCTTGTGATGATGGATACTTTGGATGCTGGCGATAAGCATTATGCAAGGAAGTTCCAGGGCATGCAGGACCGTCTGGATAATCTTTACGACAGGATTTCTGGTTTTGAGAATGAGATTGCTGATGTGGAGGAAAAGATTAAGGCAGCGTATGGAAGACAAATTAGTGAAAAACAACTGTACCAAATCCTGCAAAAGTTTGATATACTGTATGCAGAAATGTCAGATATTGAAAAAAAGGAGTTTATGCAGTTGTTTATTGATGCAATTGAGTTATACCCGGAAAAGATGGATGATGGGCGCATCATCAGGCAGATTGATCTGGCATTTCCGGTGTAT
Source organism: Ruminococcus sp. AM26-12LB (assembly GCF_003480785.1). Classification (NCBI taxonomy): domain Bacteria; kingdom Bacillati; phylum Bacillota; class Clostridia; order Eubacteriales; family Oscillospiraceae; genus Ruminococcus; species Ruminococcus sp. AM26-12LB. Next base: position 35,737 of record NZ_QUJX01000019.1, read on the forward strand.
TATGAAGGTTTTGAAGGCGAAGCAATTCGGTTGCTCAACGAAAACACAGTCGAGATGGTATGTTTATTGTCCAAACTCCACGAAGCGAAGCATCATGTGAATGTGAGACTTGACATGGACGAGATGGATTTAACGGCGGCTGAGAGCAAGGCTACTTATGAGGAGATAAAGAAGTATGTTGCAGAGTATAATGATGGGATGAAGGTATCTAATCTGTATATTGCACAGGTGAAGAGAAAGTGTGGAATTGAATTAGCGGAGAATTTTAATATTCCTAGGTCAGAGGGAGCAAAGCAACCACAATGTCCGAAGGAGAAAGAAGAGGCAATTATTGGGGCACTGAAAGCATTTCAGATGATTTAAAATCACAAAGAGGAGTGAATTACATGATGTATAATCCACAACTTGATACATTTATCTGCGTTGTAGAAGCTGGAAGTTTTAGTAAAGCGGCAGAAGAATTATATATAAGTGCACCTGCGGTTATTAAACAGATAAATTCTTTGGAAAACAGCTTAAATTTGCAATTATTTGAAAGAACACACAGAGGTCTTATTATTACGGAAGCTGGTAAATCGCTCTATCAGGATGCAAAATATCTGATTCAATATTCAAAAGAATCGTTGATACGGGCGCAGGAAGCAATGAATCATAATGAAGAAATCATTCGTGTTGGAATATCTCCGATGACGCCACCGGAAGTTTTTGTGGAACTTTGGCCTAAGATACAGAAAATATATCCGGAGATGAAGTTTAAATTGATTACATTTGAAAATACACCAGAGAATGCAAGAGAGATACTGGCTAATATGGGAAAGAATATTGATGTGATAGCTGGAATCTTTGATGAAAAAATGCTTGAACTCAGAGGCTGTGATGGCACTGAGATTTCAAGAGAACCATTTTGTGTGGCGGTATCAATTCATCACAGGCTGGCAAAAAAAGAAAAAATTACACTTGATGATCTGGCTGGAGAAAATCTTATGCTCATGCGAAGAGGATGGAGTTATTATGGCGATATGCTAAGGGATGATATGATGAAAAATCATCCTGAAATCAATATTGTAGACTTTAATCTGTACAATGTAGAAGCATTTAACCGATGCGAAAACAATAATGAGGTATTACTGGCATTCAAGAGCTGGGAAAGTGTTCATCCACTGATCAGAATCATTCCAGTAGAGTGGGATTATACTATGCCGTTTGGAATTCTTCATTCGAAAAAACCGTCCATTAAGGTTAAGCGGCTGATAAATGCTATTAACAAGGTAAAATAAAAATTGAATACATGCGAGTAGAAACCTAAAGGTTAATACTGAATAACAAAACGAGACTTCTAATGGAGTCTCGTTTTGTTATACTTTAGCTGAAGTGAAAATGGAGGATACTATATGCAAATAAAGACAATAAGAATGCTTTAGATAAGAGGTAGGATATGAAAAATAAACGATTTACAGCAAAAATATTGATAGATATAGGAATGACGATATGTTTGCTTCTTCTTATGCCATATAGTCTGCTCAGCGAGACTGCACATGAGTGGATTGGTATGGCGATGCTTGTGCTTTTTATTTCACATTACATACTGAATCATAAATGGGTGACCTCTGTAAGGAAAGGAAAATATAATGCGTTCAGAGTGATACAGACAGTATTGGTTATCATCATGCTTATTCTTATAATGGGTTCCATGATAAGTGGAATATTATTGTCAAATCACATATTTAAATGGATAAAGATTTCCGGAACATATATGACAGCCAGACAGATACATATGTTTTGCGCATACTGGGGACTGGTGGTGATGTCATTACATCTCGGATTTCATTGGAATATAGCGGTAGCAATGGCAGGACGATTATGGGAACATCCATCCGTCATCAGAACATGGGCAGCAAGATCTGTCGCAACCACAATTGCAGGTTATGGTTTATATGCATTTTACAGGAGACAGATAGGAGATTATCTGATTATGAGGATGCATTTTGTATTTTATGATTATGAAAAGGGGATCTTTCCTTTTCTGCTGGATTATCTGGCAGTAATGATATTGATTGCATTTATTGGATATTATAGTGGAGTGTTTCTAAAGAAAACAGGTAAGAGAAAACGAAAAGGTTCATACTGAAAGAAGGTGGTGTATTTATGGAAAAGCGGAAATTAGTACTTACAATTATTGGAGTTGTTATTTTAGCAATGGTAATCATGGTATATATCTACTTTTCAAAACCCGGCAGGGATGAAAAGAAGAATCAACAAACAATAAACCAGGTACAGACCGTACAGCAGAAGACAGATGAGAAAAAAGAAAATACAGAAAAAAATACATCCGGAGATGAATTGGAAAATGTTACGCCGGGAAGCGAAGAATACCGGGGCTTCCTCCTGGATAATGTTCTTCATTCTCCAAATGAAGGGGACATTCATTACAATGTATATATTCCGGATGCATATGACGGGACAAAGGAATATGCACTATATGTAACATTACCCGGATATCAGGGATTATATTTTCAGGGCGTGGGAGAAAATATCCGGACAGAAGATTTTGGATTTGAAGCACAGAAGTATATTACCGATATGATTATTGTAGCTCCACAGTTAAATGACTGGGGACAGACATCAGCAGATCAGACAATTGAACTGACACAGTATTTTCTGACGCATTATATTATTAATCCATCGAAAGTATATATTAATGGTTATTCCGGAGGAGGAGAAACCCTGTCACTGGTATTGGCAAAGCAGCCGGAATTATATACAGCGGCACTTATGTGCAGCTCTCAGTGGGATGGTGCATATGAGCCGGTTGTGGAGATGAAAACGCCGGTATATTTTGTGATTGGCGAAAGCGACGAATACTATGGATCAGAACCTTTTAAAGAGGCATACCAGCAGATACATGAGCTTTACAAAGAACAGGGATTACCGGAATCAGAGATTGATAAACTGGTGGTACTGGATGTAAAAGATAAAGATTACTTTGAAGGAACACCGGTCACTTATCAGCATGGCGGTGGCTATCTGTTTTGTCGTGACAAAGAAATTATGGGATGGCTGTTCAATCAGTAAGAACCAGAATAAACCGAAAGGTTAAGACTGAAAAACTTATCGAAACTTCTCAAAGGAATCTATCAGTATTATAGTATGAATGTAAGATAAATGAAAGAAAACAAGGAGGATACGACAATGGAATATATTTCATTAAATAATGGTGTAAAAATGCCAATACTGGGATATGGCGTATATCAGGTAACAAAAGAGGAATGTGAAAGATGTGTGCTTGATGTTTTAAAAGTTGGATACCGGGCGATTGATACAGCACAGAGTTATTTTAATGAGGAAGAGGTTGGGAATGCAATCCAAAAGTCAGGCATTCCAAGAGAAGAAATCTTCCTTACAACAAAGGTGTGGGTCGAACATTATGGATATGAAGAAGCAAAGAAATCAGTTCTTGAATCCATGAAAAAGTTAAAGACAGATTATCTGGATCTGGTATTGCTTCACCAGCCATTTTCAGATGCTTACGGTGCTTACCATGCATTGGAAGATCTGTACGATGAGGGAAAAATCAGAGCAATCGGAATTTCCAACTTTTATGTAGACAGAATGGTTGATTTTGCATCCTTCAACCGCATTAAACCTATGGTAAATCAGGTGGAAACCCACATCTTCAATCAGCAGAAAGAGATGAAGGAATGGGCAGACAAATATGATATCCGGTTAGAAGCATGGGCACCATTCGGTGAGGGCAGAGGAGGCACCTTTGAGAATCCTGTCATCGCAGAGATTGCAGAAAAATATCAGAAGACTCCGGCACAGGTTATGCTTCGCTGGCATATTCAGAGAGGGGTAGTGGTTATTCCGAAATCAACACACATTGAGAGAATGGAAGAAAACTTTAATGTTTTTGATTTCACACTTTCTGATGAAGATATGAAGACTATTGCAGAACTGGACAAGAAGACAAGCTCCTTCTTCTCGCATCAGGATCCGAATATGGTGGAATGGTTCGTGAAGATGGTTGAGGAAAGAAAAAAGAATAATGACAGTTCAAAAGAAAAAAAGAACTGGTAAGCATAAGAGGAAAAATCAATGAAAGTATTACTTGTCAATGGAAGTCCACACAAAAATGGCTGTACTTATACAGCTCTTTGTGAAGTATCCAGTGCATTAAATGAAAATGGCATAAGTACAGATATTTTTTGGATTGGAAACAAGCCGATTTCAGGATGTATTGCCTGCAGAAAATGTCAGGAAAAAAATAAATGCATCCTGGATGATATCGTGAATGAATTTCTGGAAATAGCAGGGGATTATGACGGATTCGTATTTGGAACTCCGGTACACTGGGGTGGTGCAGGCGGTGCAATCACATCCTTTATGGACAGAGTCTTTTATGCCGATTTAAACGGTGGCGGCGACAGATTCCGCCTGAAACCTGCCGCTGTGGTAATTTCAGCAAGAAGGGCCGGAACAACGGCCACATGGGATCAGGTAAATAAATATTTTGGTCTGATGCAGATGCCGATTATCACATCGAGATATTGGAATATGGTACATGGGACGAATCCGGATGAAGTAAAACAGGATCTCGAAGGAATGCAGGTTATGCAGATCCTTGGAAACAATATGGCATATTTCATTAACTGTAAAAATGTTGCGACAAAAATGGGAATTGAAATGCCAAAGGCACCGGATTTTGTATTTACCAATTTCATCCGATAGAAATTAGCGTGACAAACATTTTATACGACAGGAGGTGACCTTAGAATGAAAACAAAGAAAATAGCAGCAGTACTCTTAACATGCATCGTGGCAATCGGTTTGATGGCAGGATGTGGAGCAAGCAATACAAACCAGTCTGCTTCTAATAATGACAGCCATTCTACAAGTACAAACCAGTCTGGAAATGAAGAAGCGGATACAAATTCCGAAAACACTACAGATACAACAGAAAATACATCAACAGGAAATGGAAAAACATTGGTTGTATATTATTCAGCTTCAGGAAATACAAAAGATGTTGCTGAAAAGATAGCAAAAATTACAGAGGCAGATCTGTTTGAAATAGAGCCTGTGGAGCCATATACAGATGATGACCTTGACTGGACAGATGATGACAGCCGGGTGTCAAGAGAACATGATGATGAGAGCTTAAGAGATGTGGAACTGGTGTCTACAACAGTTGATAACTGGGATTCATATGATACGGTATACATTGGCTATCCTATCTGGTGGGGAATTGCAGCATGGCCAGTAGATAACTTTGTAAAAGAGAATGACTTTACAGGAAAAACAGTCATCCCATTCTGTACAGCAGCGACCTCGGGAATCGGTGACAGCGGTAATCTTCTGGAAGAGATGACAGGAACAGGTGACTGGAAAGAAGGGGAACGATTCCATGGTGGAGCGTCTGAATCAGATATCAGTTCATGGATAGACAGTCTTGGATTATAAAAGAATATAAAAATATTTGGAGGAATCGTAATAAGTAAGACATAACCTTTAGGTTTAAACTGCCTAACAAAGAGAGACTTCTGTCCGGAGTCTCTTTTTCTTATACTTACAGTAAAGTTTGAAATATAGAAAAGGAAGATAAAGATGGAGATAAGAATTTTAGGAAGAGACTTAGAAGTATCAGAAATCGGATTTGGATGTATGGGAATGAGTCATGCATATGGAACTGTTTCAACACAGAAAGAAGCAGAAGAATTGATTGAAAAAGCGATCGATGAAGGCTGCACATTTTTTGATACGGCAGAGATATACGGAACAACAGAAGACCCTCATCACAATGAAAAACTGCTTGGGAAAGTGTTAAGGCCATATAGAAACAAAATTGTCCTTGCATCAAAGTGTGGGATACGTTTTGATGAAACTGCAACAACTGTAAATAAACCTTTGATTCCTGATGGACGACCGGAGACGATTAAAGCATCGATTGAGGGATCTTTAATGAGACTTAACACAGACCATCTTGATTTATATTATATTCATCGTATTGACATGACTGTACCGATTGAAGAGACGGCAGGAGCTATGAAGGAGTTAATGGAGCAGGGAAAAATCACACACTGGGGGTTATCAGAAGCTAGTGAAGAGATTATTCGACGTGCACATAAAGTATGCCCGGTTACAGCGATTCAGAACAGATATTCCATGATGTACAGGGATTATGAGAAATTATTCCCGGTGCTTGAAGAATTGAAAATAGGATTTGTTGCATTTTCGCCGCTTGCAAATGGATTACTGACAGCAGCATATCATTCCCATGGGGAATTTGAAAAGCCGGGAGATTATCGAAGCGCAATGCCACAGTTTACAGAAGAAGGATTAAAGGAAAATAATGAATTTATGTCCTGGATGAAAGTGATTGCAGAAGAAAAAAATGCCACGCCTGCACAGATTTCTCTTGCATGGATGCTTGCAAAGAAACCATATATCGTACCAATTCCGGGAACAAGAAAAGTAAATAGACTGGAAGAAAATATGGAATCAGCAGATATAAAGCTGACTCAGGATGAAGTAAAATCTATTGATGAGATGCTTGCCCATATGCCGATGTCGCAGGTGTTTGGAGGTTCAAAAATACAGAAGAAATAAAAGAGGTGAGCAATGAAAACAAGGAAAAAGATAACCATCGGGGTAATAGTGGCTTTCTTAGCGGTAGTCATGGTGGGTTATATCTATCTGTTTACAGGGGCTAAAATAAGTAAAGGAGAATAGAGATAATGGAGAAAATGTTAGTTGTATATTATTCCTGGTCAAATGGAAACACGAAAAGAATTGCAGAGCAGCTGACTAATGGGACAGGTGCAGATATTGCGAGAATCGAAACAACAGAGCCATACAGCGGCAGTCATGAAGATGTGGTTGAACAGGGAAAAAGAGAGGTAGAGGCAGGCTTTATGCCTCAGATCAATCCGATATCTGTAAATCTTGCTGATTATGATGTGATTGCTATCGGAACTCCAACGTGGTGGTATACGATGGCACCTGCAGTGCTTACATTTTTGACAACAAATGATTTTACAGGAAAGACAGTGATTCCATTTATGACAAATGGTGGATGGCCGGGGCATGTTATAAAAGATATGGAGGAAAATTGCAAAGGAGCTGCCTTTGCACATGAAATGCAGATTCAGTTTGATTCCAAAGGAAAAGATCATCTGGAAACTTCAGAAGAGGTGATTACAGAATGGATTGGGCAGATAAATACTGATATAAACAAATAACCATAAGGAGAGATAAAACAATGAGAAAAAATTTTGGAGCAAAGCCATTTTTATATCCACAGCCGGTTATGATTCTGGGAACCTATGATGAAAATGGAAAGGCAAATGCAATGAACGCTGCATGGGGCGGAATTGTAGGTGCAAATGAGATTATTGTAGATTTGTCTGCCCATAAGACAACAGACAATATTATAAAAAATAAGGCTTTTACAGTAGGGGTGGCAGATCTTGAACATCTGGTTGCCTGCGATTATGTGGGAATTGTTTCTGCAAATAAAGAAGCAGATAAGATGAAAAAAGCAGGCTTTACTACAACGAAAGGTGAATTTGTAAATGCACCAATCATCAATGAACTTCCATTGACTCTTGAGTGTGAACTTGTAAAAGTCATTGATGGCAGCAAGTATCTTGCGGAAATTAAAAATGTAAGTGCAGATGAGAAATATCTCGGTGATGACGGAGAAATTGATCTTAGTAAGTTTACACCAATTACATATGATCCGGTACATCACGGATATTACAGACTTGGAGAACGTGTGGGAAATGCTTTTAAGGATGGAGCAAAGTTAAAATAAGGACAGGTGATTAAAGTGAAAAAAATTGTACAGACAGCAGGAAGAAACGCACTGAATGAATTTGCACCACAGTTTGCACATTTTAATGATGATGTTTTGTTTGGAGAAAACTGGAATAATCAGGATATTGATGTAAAGACAAGATGTATTATAACAGTCACAGCACTTATCGCTTCAGGAATGATTAATACATCTTTAGTACATCATTTTGAAAATGCAAAAGCTCATGGAGTGACTCAGAAAGAAATTGCAGCCGTGATTACCCATATAGCATTTTATGCAGGGTGGCCAAAAGGATGGGTGGCATTCAATCTTGCAAAAGATGTCTGGAGTATAGACGAAGGTGATCTTTCATATGAAGATGAAGCAATGAGAGCTCATGCTAAAAAGATGATATTCCCGATTGGAGAGCCAAATGATAAATTTGCACAATATTTTACAGGGAAAAGTTTTTTGGCTCCTGTGTCTACGTCACAGGTTGGAATTTTCAATGTGACTTTTGAACCTGGTTGCAGGAATAACTGGCATATTCATCATGCAAAAAGCGGAGGCGGACAGATTCTTATCTGCATTGCAGGACGTGGATACTATCAGGAAGAAGGAAAAGAAGCAGTAGAAATGAAACCCGGAGATTGTGTCAATATTCCGGCAGAAGTAAAACACTGGCATGGAGCAGCACCAGATGAATGGTTTTCACATCTGGCAATTGAAGTACCGGGAGAAAAAACATCATCCGAATGGTGTGAAACAGTAACGGATGAGATATATGGAAAATAAACTTGATGCAGTCCAGTACTATCAGGATCACAAAGATCTCGGAATACGTGGATGTGCAGAAAATCTTGGCATCGGATACAGCACATTAACAAAATGGCTAAAAGACTTCCGGGAATCAGGTGATATTCCTGTTCGTGGTTCTGGTAATTATGCATCTGATGAGCAGAAGGAAATTGCCCGTCTCAGACGTGAATTACGTGATGCCCAAGATGCACTTGATGTGTTAAAAAAGCAATCAACATTCTGGGAAAATGACGGAAGTCATTTATTTTGAAGTGTCTGAGAAGACGGAAACTGCCAAAAAGGCTGGATGCCGGGTTTCCGTCTCCGGGATGTTGAAATTTTTAGGTGTCTTTCGCTCAGGATTACATGTAAGTATAGATGATGTTTGGGATGCAACATGATAGAAGAGCTGTAAGATTTTGAAAAGAAAATCTTATGGCTTTTTTTGCAAACAAATAGAAGAGGAAAATAGTGTTAAAATGTAAAAAAATATTTTACAATAATAAAAAAGAAAAATGCTGATGAGGTATCAATTACGATTTAGTTTGAGCTAATATCATGGTATTACCCTGAAACAAAGACACTATATTATCAAGAGGGTAATACATTGTACAAGATTCCAATATACTAAAAAAGTTATTGACATACGCCACAAATATAGTTATAATTCCAAATGTTTGAATTATAACTATTTATATGATAAAAGAAGGAGCTAAATAATAAATGGATGATTCATTTCACTACCTGTCTATGATAAACCATATGACTGTCCAGAAAAAACTAATGGAACAGCTGGCAGACACAGGCCTTACCTTGGGACAGCCCAAAGTATTGGATTACCTGAAAGATCGCGATGGTGCCAGCCAGAAAGAGATTGCGGCAGGATGCCTCATCGAGGCAGGATCTTTAACGTCCATTTTGAACCGTATGGAAGAAAAAGGTCTGATCGAAAGAAAAATGCTCAATGGAAACCGTCGTACTTTTCATATTTTTATGACAGAATCCGGAAAGAAAAATCAGAAGCTTGTGGAGGAGGCTTTTAAGAAAATAGAAAAAACTGCATTAAATGGTATTTCCGAAGAAGAGCAGAAGTTGTTTATGGATATTTTTTGCCGGATCTATCGAAATCTTGCAGATATGAAATGAGGAGGAAATAAAAAATGGAGAAACTAAAACGATATTTAATATTTCTGGTGGGATTGTTTGTAAACTCCCTGGGAGTCAGTCTGATCACAAAGGCAAACCTAGGAACATCCCCGATTTCATCAATTCCTTACGTATTAAGTCTTAATTTTCCATTTACACTTGGAAATTTTACCATCTTTTTCAGTATCTTTCTGATCGTACTGCAGTTGATCATCCTGAGAAAGAACTTTAAATTGGAGCACATCCTTCAGATTCCGGTATCCATCATATTTGGATATTTTATTGATCTTACCATGATTCTTTTTTCCTGGGTCAATCCGGAAGCGTACATCATGAAGATTGTATATCTTCTCATCGGATGTCTGATTCTTGGCGTAGGTGTATATATGGAGGTCTTGGCAGACGTTGTCATGCTTCCGGGAGAATCTTTTGTCCGTGCTATTGTTCTTACATGGAAAACAAATTTCGGAACAACCAAGATCTGTTTTGATGTATCCATGTCAGTGATCGCTGCTGTACTTTCTTTCGTATTTGCAGGAAGACTGGCTGGTGTAAGAGAAGGTACCGTTATTGCTGCCCTTCTGGTAGGCTTTATCGCCAGACTCATCGGTAAGAAACTTGTATTCCTGAAAGATATGATTTTCCCGGAAAGCGTATCTGCAGAAAACGAGAACGAAGCAAAAGAACAGACAGCAGGAACCTATGGAAAAAATGTTATCGCCATTGGAAGACAGTTTGGAAGTGGCGGCCACGATATTGGCAAGATTCTTGCAGAAAAGTTGGGATATGATTTTTATGATGCGGAGATTATCCAGATGACAGCAGGAACCACCGGATACACACCGGAATTCATCAAGAAAAACGAAGAGATCATGACAAACAGTCTCATCTATGATCTGGTTAATCAGATGTATCTGAATGCGGATATGCAGGATGAAGCACCGAAGGATAAGATTTTCGAGGCAGAATGTCAGGTTGTACGTAATCTTGCGAAAAAAGGCAACTGCGTGATAGTAGGCCGTTGTGCAGATTACGTTCTCAGAAATTCCGGAAACTGTCTGAAAGTATTTTTTTCAGCGCCTCTTGTGAGCAGAATTAGAAGAGTGGCACAGAGACAGAATATCTCCGAGGGAGAAGCCAAAGCTACGGTTCAGAAAAATGAAAAACTCCGTGCAGATAACTACCGTTATTACACCCGCCGTATGTGGGGTGCAGCCGGAAACTTTGATCTCAGCCTGAATACAGATTTGGGAGAAGAATATATTGAGAACTGCATCCGCAGTGCTATGAAACTGTAAAAATATATAAAGCCTTATAATATTTGTCGTAAATGATATAGCCCCTTAAGGAACAGTCAATCTAAAAATCATATTTGAGGGACATATCATTTGCAGTAATATTATAAGGCTTTTTCTTTTCTACTGTATACAGATAAGACATATACAGGACTTATAAAGTATTTCGGTATTCCGCTGGTGTCATATGGAACTTTTTCTCAAAAATTTTATAAAAATGCGTAATGTTGGAATAACCGATCTCTTCCATGACAGCAGTAACAGAACGATCAGGCTGCTTTAACATTTTCGCCGCTCTGGACAGACGGATATTCTGGATAAGAGAAGAAAAAGTCTGTCCCGTATAATTTTTTAGGATAAAAAGCAGGAATCCTCGGCAATTCAATTACCGAGATGAAAGCGTAAACTGTGCATGTCTACACTCATAATAAATGAAAGATTGCAGAAAAGTACAACACAACACCAGAAGAGGTACGCAGAGAAATGCAGATAGCCATAGATGCAGGATTTGATAATCCTGATCCGGCTGTGCGAAGTATTTATGGGAAACCTGAATCCGGTCATAAGGAAGGTGAACCGGATGTAGTAGGAACATTTTCCGTAAATCGGGATGAAAATTTAACCGTGATGGCTAACCGGGGAGATATTGAGGATTGATGTTCGCTGATAATAGGTATCTATGATATCCTGTAAAGTAATCGTATTCATTTTTTCTTCAGCAGTTTTTTGGATTTCATTATAGAATTCCTGTAAAGACAACTGAATATTAATGCCAACGCCGCAATCAGGGTTGGTATGAGTATCTAAATGGAGCAGCGGCTTCTCACCTTCAACTGCTTTATAAATATCCAGCAATGTAATCTGATCCGCAGGTTTTGAAAGAGAAGGACGAGCATGTCCGGCTACACTGGTCATAAGTCCGGCTTTTTTTAGTTTTAACATAAGCTGGCGTACAAAGCCGGGATTTGTATGGACACTTTCTGCAATTGAGGCACTGGAGAGAGATTTTTCCTGGTTGATAGCAATCAGAACCATCACATGAACAGTATCGCTTAATTTTGTTGAATATTTCATGATAAGAAACTCCTTATAGTATGATATAATGATTTTTTTCACATTTTTGAGACAAAAATATTTCTGGTTTGTCTAAAATATTTCAAGTTCTCAACAGTTCTTTTTAATGTGTTGAGAAACTGTGCATATTTATTATTTTGATGATTGTAAATAATATAATTACAACTATAATGAAATTTAAAGGAAAAGTCAACACAGTAATGAAACTTACGGCAAAGGAGAACTTATGGAATACAAAAATCAAACAGAAAATCGTGCATTTCAGGAAATGTTGCAGTCAGCAGTAAAACGGCTGCAAAATCGTTCCGGAGAGGATCTTGCTGCAAAAAGTGGGGCTGTTTTTCATAGCAGTCGAAATGTGCTTGAAGTACTGAGTTTTTATGAAACGATTGAAATTCAACTCCCTGAGTTTCGTATTAACTCAAACATGGACGAATGGCATTATCTGACATTGCTGCATTATCTGGATATGGCCGATGGAACAGAAGGTTCACAGAAGCTCATTACTTTTGGTAACCTGAAAGATGGATTGATTCGAGGAACCAAGTTTGACCGGACTGCAGAGCAGAAACTGGAAAAGCTTTTGCAGGATAAAGATCCTGAGAAAATTCAGAAAGCATGTAAAAACCTGGGTGCAGAATTCACAGAGACAAAGGCGGATTTGTGTGCTGTTTTTCCAGTCCTGCCAAGATATCCGGTAACTTTAAAGATATGGTTTGCAGATGAAGAATTTCCTGCATCTGGCAAAATATTTCTTCAGGATCATGCCGATCATTATCTGAGTGTAGAAGATGCGGTAACAGTTGGAGAAATTTTGCTGCAAAAATTATCGGAAGCATTTTCTTCCCTCTGATCATGGATCAGAAAACTTTCCAGTCCGGCTTTGATAAATTTGTCAATTGTTGTCTGAATCTGTTTCCAGTCATTACAGTGATTACGTAGCATCAGTCTGTTGATGGAAAGGCAGCCATTCATTTGAAAATAAAAAACCGATTCTGCCTGCTCAAAGGTCAGGAGGCTGTGTGACATAAGCCAGGTCACATAGCCTTCTTTTGTATTTTCTGCTAATTTTTCCAGAAGAATGGGGGCAATTGCATCATCCAGAAACAGTGCCCTGTATTGTGATTCCATCTGTATTTTCTGACAGAACGGATAGGAACAGCTTTTTTGATTTAGACAGAATAAATGATCTACAGTTGTTAACATATCCTGAGTCATATCATTAAAAATATCTGATAATACATCATGGATATCGTAGTAATGAAGATAAAAAGTGCCACGGTTGATTTCAGCATTTTTGCAGATCTCTGTAACTGTAATTTTCGTAAAACTCTTCTGCTTTAACAATTCTAAGAACGTATCTTTTATGGTTTGCCTAGTATAGCGGGTACGGCGATCTTGTTTTCTCGTTTTTTCTGACATTATATACTCCTGTATTATTTGGTATCATATGATTCCTCAACAATTTTTCTGATGTGTTGAGTAGCCATACAAATCTCACAGATTGATTATTGTAATTTATATAGTAACAACTATAATGAGATTTAAAGAAAAAGTCAACAGATTGTTCAGAATTTTAGGAGGAAAAACATGGGACATGTAATTGCTGTATCAGGAAAAGGCGGTGTAGGGAAAACAACCCTTTGTGGATTGTTGATTCAATATTTATGTGAAAATGGAAAACATCCGGTTTTAGCTGTAGATGCAGATGCAAATGCGAATTTGAATGAAGTGCTCGGCGTTGAACCGGAGATTACACTCGGAGAACTGAGAGAAGAGATTGAACGTGCAGGAGTTGATCCACGGTATCAGATTCCGACAGGAATAACAAAACAGGCTTATCTGGAAATGCGTCTCTCCGATGCAATTGCAGAAGAAGATGATTATGATTTGATGGTAATGGGGCGAACCCAGGGACAGGGCTGCTATTGTTTTGTAAATGGTCTTGTGCAGACCCAGGTTCAGAAACTGCAAAGCCATTATCCATATATTGTGGTTGATAACGAAGCAGGTATGGAACATATCAGCAGAGGAATCCTGCCAATGATGGAAGTTGCGATTCTTGTAAGTGACTGTTCAAGAAGAGGTGTTCAGGCGGCCGGACGTATTGCAAAGCTGATGAAGGAGTTAAACTTTAAACCACAGAAAACCGGATTGATCGTGAATCGTGTTCCAGATGGAAAACTGGATGCCGGAACTCTGGAAGAAATCCGAAATCAGGGACTGGAACTGTTAGGGGTTGTACCACATGATGACCAGGTATATCAGTATGACTGTGCTGGAAAGCCGATCATACGGCTTCCGAAAGATTCTCCTGTAAGAAGTGCACTGGGAGAAATTGTAAAGAAGTTAGGATTGTGAGTTGGAGGATTGAAAGTTTGAAGATTGAGTAAACAGAAATATTATCTGATTTGGTATAACCAATTGCAAAGAAAGGAAAATCCTCATGAGAAATCATTGGACAGAAATAGAAAAATATTTAGAAGACCAGAAGATAGCGCAGGAACTGATTGGAGAACTGAGAGATTTTCACATGCGTTATGAGGTAAAGGATCAGGTAAAGGAACGGGTAGAAAAACCGGATATCCTATTTTATGGGAAAAAGATTCTGGAAATGTCAATAGCAGCGCTTCTTCAGGGAGATAACCTGTTACTTTCCGGTGCGAAAGCTACAGGAAAAAATGTACTATGCGAGACACTGGCATGGATATTCGGAAGACTGGAATACGACATTTCTTTTCATGTAAATACAGACAGTGCCGATCTGATCGGAACGGATACCTTTATAAATAATGAGGTTCGCCTTCGGAAAGGCCCCATCTACCAATGCGCGGAATTTGGAGGATTTGGAATCCTGGACGAAATCAATATGGCAAAAAATGATGCGGTTTCTGTACTGCATGCCACACTGGATCATCGGCGCAGAATCGATATTCCAGGATATAACAGGATTTTACTTCATCCGGCAACACGATTTATCGGCACGATGAATTATGGTTACGCAGGTACCAGAGAGCTAAATGAAGCATTGGTTTCAAGGTTTATGGTAATTGATATGCCTGAAATGGATGAGGATAGTGTCCTTTTTGTATTAAGACAACATTTTCCAGATGGGAAAAAAAGTGCACTGAAAGCCTTTGCAGGACTGTTTCTGGATTTGCAGATCAAAGCTTATCATGGAGAAATCTCAACAAAATCTCTTGACCTGAGAGGATTGGTTTCTGCTGTAAAAGCAACAAGAAGCGGACTTTCTCCAATTGATGCAATCCAGATGGGGATCATAAATAAAAGTTTTGATGTATTTGAAAAAGAGATCGTAGAAGATGTGGTTTCTACCAGAATCCCATCTTCCTGGACCGGAAAAGATATATGGGGGTAAGCTTGTATGGAGGATGTCAGATGGCCGGCGGAACAACTGGAAGAACATCGTCTGGAGATCAGCAATCGTATCAGAAATCTTTTTTGGACAGTCAGTGGTGATTATGATATGGAATTTGAACCGGATACAGAAAAATATGTTTATTCAAAACAAACAGTTCTGTATGAGGCAGTGAAGCAGGGTGCCTTTGCACGATATTTTGATCAGAAGAAACTTGGCATGTATTTGATGAAAAAATTACATTTTTCTGCTGGAGAAGATATGCTTTTGCCTCTTGCCGGATTATGCATGGATGCTGCAGTGAATCGTTTTATCATTCGAGAACGTTTGGGAACAAAGGAAATCAGAGAACAGGCGTTCAGAGAATTGGAAAAGGCCGAGGAAGAGCAGGTATCAGACAAAGCTGGAACAGACCTGATTCACAGGATTAGGCTTCTGTATATAAGGCATGTTCTGGAGAACACAGACGATGAGGGAATGGATCCACAGGCAGAGATTGCATTGTACAAGATTCTTTCTCTGAAGGATGCGGAAAATACGGAAGAGGTCATAAACGTGATAGATGAGATTTATAATCATGTTCTGGATCCCTCTTTTGAAAAAAGGAATGGAAATCTGGAGAAGATTCTGAATTTACCGGATATGGCATTGGCCAATGACGCGTGGCAGGAATGCATGACGGATGAACAGATGGAAGACATCATTCAAAAATATCTTTCTAATCTCAAAAAAAAGATGATGAGTCTGGATATCAGAAACAAAAAGAAAAAAAGATTTTATTTCTCTCCGGAAAATGAAGAAGTTCCGGAAAGTTCGGAGAATATAAATCCACAGGCAGTGCGACGGATACGGGAATATGTGGAACTGAATTACGGAAAATCGTATCTAAGTGAATCGGAGCAGGCCAGAGTCAACCGTAAATTTTGTACAGGAATCCACAAAAACTGTATCCTGTATCTTACAGATGGAATTTTACAGAACCCTGTGATAAAAAATAATCAATACCGTTTTTCACAGTTGCAGTTTGAAAAAAATAAAGCCTATTATGGAAATAATCACTGGATCATCAAAAGAAATATTTCTGAGTTGGCAGAGTCACTGAAACGGGCATTTATAATCCGAAAGGATGATTTTGTCAGCAGATCTGATGCA
The DNA here is from genome assembly GCF_003480785.1 of Ruminococcus sp. AM26-12LB. Lineage (NCBI taxonomy): Bacteria > Bacillati > Bacillota > Clostridia > Eubacteriales > Oscillospiraceae > Ruminococcus > Ruminococcus sp. AM26-12LB. The sequence goes on from NZ_QUJX01000019.1 coordinate 52,376, forward strand.
GGGCAGCTTGTTCCTGAAAGGTTATGGAAAATTGGAAGAACAGACGATGACAAGTTATTTAATAGAAAAAAGAGATCAGAAGATTCTGAGTTTGTAATAGATGTCCTGATTGATTCCAGTGGTTCCCAAGCTGGCAGACAGGCTCAGGTAGCGGCACAGGGATATATTATCAGTGAAGCATTAAGCCAGGCAGGAATTCTTCATCGGGTGACAGGATACTGTGCTTTCTGGGGATATACAGTACTTCAGAGATTTCGGGATTATGAAGATCCAAGGGAAACAAATGAAAGAATCTTTCAATTTCGGGCATATGCCAATAACAGAGATGGGCTTGCCCTGAAAACCGTTTGTTCCTCTCTCATGGAGCGACCGGAAAAAAATAAGATTTTAATCGTATTAAGTGATGGAAAACCATGTGATATGAGCATACAACGACCAGGAACCCGCCAGCCCAAGATCTATGACGGAGAAGGAGCTGTGAAAGATACTGCATATGAGGTGCGCCGAGCCAGAAATCAGGGAATTTTCGTAATTGGTATTTTTGTAGGGAATGAAGAAGAACTCTCCGTGGAAAAGAGAATCTATGGAAAAGATTTTGCCTATATTCGTAATATCAGCAATTTTTCCCGTATGGTAGGAACTTTTTTGCGAAGACAAATTGATATGGAATGAAAATGGAGGAATCACTATGGGTAAAATTGGATTTGCCAATTGCCAGGATGTAAGAAATCAGAAAAAGATACGGGAATTAGATTGTCCACGCTGTCATGAACCGGGAGGCATTGAAGCCTTTGTGAAAGACGGGATACTTGCAGAGGATGGAGTATGTGATAACTGCGGATATATTCTTCCAGAAGGAACAGAACTGGAGGAAGTGGAGTAAGAAGCATTTAAGGAGCATAAAAAAGATGTTTTGCGTATTGCTTCGGAACTTATGCTTGAAAAGATTGTTTTTACTTTATGCAGGATACCTGCACAGGCATTATAGGACTGCTCTTCATGTTTTGATGATTTAAGGAGTCTGTCAATCAGTTCTGACATCGCAGGACCAATGGCAGAAGCCCAGCGGCGGTAATAATTACCATCCGTTGAATTGACTTCTTTGTAATAAAGGTGTTCTGGCGGCATATGTTCATCTACCGTGATATACAGCGGAAACTCTCTATAAGACCGCTTATGTGTACAGATCAGCCGATTATACTGATTACAGATTCTGATCTCTGAAGCGGTTGCCTTCAGGATTGCAGGTTTGCCACAGTAAGAGTACAATACGGAGTAGTAGTGGCCGTCATACTCGATGTGGTAGTTGTTGGGAACTTTTAGGACCGCTTTATAGTTGCAAGCCGTGTAACATCCGCCTGGCAGTGGTTTCATACATGGTTTGTCATACTTTTCGAAAGCATCCTGTCTTGAGAAATCCTTGCCTTGAAAAGATCGTTTATTGAGGACTGCTACTATTTTTTTGATTTCAGCATTCAGGTCTTCAAATGATACATATATCTTTTCTTTCAGTTTCTCAACCAGGTGTATTTCAAGATAACGTACATGATTTTCAACTGTAGGCTTGCCTTTCGGCTTTCTAGCGGGTGGTGGAAGAACTATAGTTTCATAGAAATCTTCCAGATCTGCAAATGTAGACTGCAGGATAAGTTCATCCTTTGTGTGCTTGGTTACAGCAGTTCGCAGGTTATCGGGCACAAAGTATTTCGTAACAGCACTATAAAATGAAACAGCATGGGCACAGCCTTCTATAAAACATGGGAGCTTCTCATTTGGAAAAGCTTCTGCATAGATCAGACTGCTGACTCCAAGAGTGGTCGCAAAGATATGGACTTTTTTGATCTCGCCCGTTTCGGTATCTGTTAACAGTTCCGGCTGATCACCGACCCAGTCGATATACATCTTTTCACCCGGGATTCGGTTTACGGCCATTGATACCTTCTGGCCACCATAGTTTTCTGCTATGAATCGGTTGAAGTATTCGTAAAACTGTGACTTCTCATAACCATCAGGATTCTTTTCTTTATAATCCAGCCAACAGAACGAAATGTTCATGTGGCTCCCTAGTGCATGGATTCTGTCATAGTAATACTGGAAATCTGGAAGTGGGACATTTTTCCTCTGTAGATTTTTCTGCGGATAGAAAAGGTTCTCAACTTCATTAGGTGCCATCATTCGGAGTTCCTCGATTGGGATTCCGTTGGCATGGTATCGGCTCATGATCAGATTTAATGTACCTGAGCCAATCTTGTAACGTTCCATAACGGACCTGGTCTGGCATCCATTCAAACGCATCTGGATGGAGCCGATAATCGTGTTGTAGTCTTGCATAGTTATGCCTCCTTTCGCAATCATTTGATGACTACGAAAGAACTATAGCACGTTGAAAACTTATTGATCAGCTGAAGCGGAAACGCGTTCAGTTACATCCGGAAAGACTGATCAGCTCTTATCGGAATGCGTGGTCAGATGAGCCGGAATTTGCAAATGATACACATTATTCAAAATATTATGATGGCATGTATGTTTTATTTAAGACAGGGATGCGTATTTCAGAATTTACAGGTTTGACGCTATCAGATCTGGATATGAAGAACAGAACCATCAATATCGATCATCAGTTACAGAAGAAAGGAACACTGGTTTATATTGATACTACTAAAACGTATGCAGGAAAAAGAGTGATTCCTATGACGGATGGTGTGTATGAGGCATTTAAAAATATTTTAGCGGCAAGACCTAAATTTAAAGTTGAACCGATGATTGATGGATATTCTGGTTTCCTCTGGTTTGACAAAGATGGAAAACCGATGGTGGCCATGCACTGGGAGAAGTATTTTAAGCATGCAGTGGATAGATATAATAGTATTTATCGAGTGCAGCTTCCGAAGATTACTCTTCATGTGTGTCGACATACTTACTGTAGCAATATGGCGAAGTCTGGTATGAATCCGAAAGTGCTTCAGTATTTGATGGGGCATAGCGATATATCGGTAACTTTGAATACTTATACACATTTGAAATTGGATGATGCGAAGGAAGAAATGGAAAAGCTGGCCAAGGCACAGGAAGCAACAATGGCAGTAGAAAGAGCTGAAGGAAAGTCGGATTTACACAGTTTGAGGGGACGCAAACGTGCATAAATAAAGGATTTGTGGCATAGTGCCACATATATTTTTTCAGTGTAATCTGCCATGGACAATAGTCAAATGCCGGAAAATCTGAAACTGTGTAAAACGGGTTTTTGAGGGTGATTTTACACAGTTGATGGGAAAAGAGCACCAAAATACGCTGTGAAAAGCCGAAAAAAGAAAAATATTTTGAAATGTGAAAATGACGGAAAGCCGCATAAAACCTAGATAAAATCAAAATTGACCGAGATATGACAGGAGGAAAAAATAGTGATAAGAGTGTTATTCATCTGCCACGGCAACATTTAAAGTATGGCGAGAAAGACTTGATTTTGTAGGATTTTCTAGATAGAAACAAATAATTTACACCTTATTTATACCTTTGGAAGACCGAATCGGAATAATTAAAAAAGTTGTCATAATTCAATTGGTCAAAAAATAATACTACACTCAAAATCAATTAAAGAATCAATCGTAAAAAAATACGATTGATTCTTTAATTGATTTTGCATATAATATAATTATTATGGTTGGAAAGGGAACGATTACTATGCGTGAAACAAGAATATTAGAATTCAAGGAAACGATTACGAATACTTTTTTGAAAACAGTTAGTGCCTTTTCGAATTACAATGGTGGAACAATTCTTTTTGGGGTTGATGATAATGGAAATGTGAAAGGATTGCCAGATGTAAAACAGGCCTGTCTGGATATCGAAAATAAAATCAATGACAGCATATCACCTCAACCAAACTATACACTTGAAATACAGAACAATGACCAGACGATAAAACTTACTGTAAAAAGTGGTCTTCAAAAACCGTATTTATATAAATCAAAAGCATACAAACGAAATGATACAGCAACGATAGAGGTAGATACATTGGAATTTTCAAGGCTTGTATTAGATGGAAAAAATATTAGCTTCGAAGAATTACCTTGTAAAGATCAGGAGCTATCTTTTGAAATTTTACAGTGTAAACTGAAAGAAAATATTTACATTGAAACTTTCAATCAAGATACTTTAAAGACATTGAACCTGTATGACAATATAAATGGTTATAATAATGCAGCGGGACTTTTGGCAGATAAAAATCATTTTTCAGGAATTGATATTGTTAAGTTTGGTGAGAATATCAGTATTATTCAAAAAAGAGTAACGTTTGAACATATATCGGTTTTAGAAATATATGAAAAAGCACTTGCTGTATTTAGAGATTATTACCAATATGAAGTAATACAGGGGGCTGACAGAAAAATGGTAGAGAAAATACCGGAAGCAGCTTTCAGAGAAGCAATTGCAAATGCTTTGATTCATAGGGTATGGGATATTAATTCACACATCAGAGTTTCTATGTTTGATGATAGAATAGAAGTAGTGTCTCCTGGTGGATTGCCGGCTGGAATAACGGCAGAAGAATATTTATCAGGTAAACTATCTATTTTAAGAAATAGAAATCTTGCAAATGTATTTTACAGACTGGGATTAGTAGAGATATTTGGAACAGGAATTACACGAATCAAACAACTATATGCAGAGAGTTTGATAAAACCAGAATTTGAAGTGTCAGAAAATGCTATAAAAATTGTACTACCGATATTTGAAACGAATGTCAATTTAACCGAAGACGAAAAAGTGATTTACAAATTTTTAAGTAAGACGATGCTGAAACCAATAAGTGAAATTGCACCATATGTCCCATTTGGCAAATCAAAAACAACACAATTACTGAAAGCTATGGAGAAAAAAGGTGTGATTGCAGTTGAAGGAAAAGGCAGAGGAACAAAATATATCATTAAGTGATTGAGAACATAGCGGGTTCAAATTACACAATCTTTCAATAACACAAGGAGAAAATCATATGATAAAAATTTTATTTTTATGCCATGGCACTCTTTGAATTTGGAGATTATTCGTATCAGGAGATAACATTAAAGGAGAAATTGCTGGAGGTGTTATCGTATTTGTTGCGGATAGGTGATTTCAAGCAGTATGCCGGAAAGACTATCCTAAATAATGTTTATATGGACCTGCGAGGGAAAAAGCCTGTATTTAAGAGAACCAAGACGGCTATGGAAAGAAATAATATATTTGCAACAATCAGAAGGTATGCAAAGAAGCTAAAGCCGCAGTATAATGGAGATGTATATCTGGAAACGGTCAGATGTTATTTCGATATATCGCAAGAAAATCTGGAAAAGTGCCGATATACATATCAAGGGAACGAAACATACGCCTTTCTGATGTCGGATAAATATATTATGGCACTATATACGCATTGTCTGGTGACGAGGAAGAAGGCTGCTATGCAGGGGACACAGATTGAAGGATTTACAGAAAAAGAGTATGGAATGGTTAGGCTTAAGAATGTGGGGGATGTTTTGTTTCAGGCATTGTTGCTTGATAATGTGAGATTTGAAAATGACAAGATATGTACGGAATTTTGCACTTGTTTTTGGGGATTAGGAAAAGTACGTCAAATCGGTATTTGAGGAGGGCTATGATGGAATGATTTACTGTGCAATTATTCTTTCAATTTTATTCCTGCTTAGTGGGATTATGAGTAGGTAAGTGTTATTGATTATTGCATCAGTATTATTTGCACCAAGTCATATTGTAACTTCATATAGAAATGCAAAATGAGATTTGCAACTTGGTATTTGTAAGTTAAAAATAGATGAAAATGTTTTATTGTGCAAAGGAGTGTGTAATATGAGCGAAAATTTTAATAGTCATATTGCCTGTGAAGGTACGGATAATGATATTAATTGGGTTTGCAAAGTCTGTAAAGATTTGCCGAATTATGCGGGAATGTACTTGTATCAACGAGAAAGAGAAAAAAATCAGTTGAAAAACGTAAAGGATAGACGTGCTGATTTAATACTGCTGAAATATTATTATGCCTTGCTGCACCTGTTGGACAAGATACATGAGCTTCATGAATGTCCTAATCCGGAAAATGATGTACCAAAATACGCAGACCGGAAATGCTCAACACCAGAATGTTTTGTTTATTATCGATATATATATAATACTTATGCGAGCATTTTGATGACAGAAAAGGGACTTAATCAGATTAATCTAAGATGTGATATTTGTTCTGTTTTACCTTATACTATTTTTAGTGACTTAGAAATGATTGCTAAAAATATGCATAGTGATGATATGGAGAAAACACAAAAATTAGAGATAGAAGCAGTAATCGCAGATTATTATTTAGAAGCGGTTGGTTCTTGTGAACAGTGGGATGAGTGTCCGAGCGGAGTGGACTGGTTGGAATTGATAAAAAGTGTTCAGTTGTTAAGGAAATATCTGGAAAAAAAAGATCGTAAGGAACTTCAAATTAGTCTGAACGAATGGAACAGAGTACGGTCTATCGACAACATTCTGAACACTGAAATAAAAACAACTTGTAGAGACTTTCAGACGAAGAACATTCCGTTATGTGTATTGGAAAAGAAAACGCTTGTGTATATGGATTTTGGCGTTTATCAACTATATGAGAGTAATGAAGTTTTCCACACACAACTGGATAATTATGCCGAAATGGATGAAATTCAATTTGTGTATAGTCCTACTCATATGGAGGAAGTATGTAGGATGGACAATTCTATATTTGAGGGCAAACGGCGAGATAATATTTCAAAAATTTGTAGCAACTGCGAAGTCTTTCTGGTTCGGGACGGATGTCTCAAAATTCTCACAGAACCTGTAGAAGTGTGCTTTGACCGTGCGAAAAAACTTCAGGTTTTGAATCAGTATGCTGAAGAGTCAGAATGCGCTACATTTGAGGCTCTAGAGGAAAAAACGTGTGGATTACTCAGATGGGACGAAAAAGAGGTGGAAACACACAGAAAGGAAATTTCTTTGTTAACATCTACACAGTTATTTGATCCGAAGAATGAGATGATTGATAACGAAAGCATTAATAGGGTATTTTACGAGATTTGTGGTTCTCGTTTTCCAGTTGAGGACTTTAAGGATTATTGTAAAAAGGAAAGAACCTTTTCCGAGATTAGAGAAGCGGTTCGGCTTCTTTTTATACTAATGAATGCATTAGGCTATCACAGAAATAAAATTGAGAAGCGCACAAAGTTTACATATAAAGCTTTTTATCCTACTTATGATCGTGAGTTTTACAGAACCATTAGAAGTGGTTTTTATGATGTTGATCATATCTGTTATGCGTCAAAATGTAACTATTTTGTTACCTGTGATTATGCATTGTCATCGCAGGCGATGGAAATTTATCGTTATCTTGGATGCAAAACCAATGTCATCTATTGTGAAAAGAAAGCACCGGATCCTTCCTTACCTTTGGCAGTGTTATGTAAGAAAACAGCTACTCCATAAAACTTTTGTGATACTATATCGGTTCGTTCATTGTAATCATATGTGGAAAGTATTGCTTTCTTACTTCAAAAAATTCGTTCTAAGAGAGAAATAAATTCCAGTTGTAAAAACGAATGCAATTCATATTTAATAGATTATAAGGAATTCCGTATAGAAAAACATGCTAAGAAGAACATTATTTGATGAGAAAAGGTGAGGTATATGGAGAGACAGCAAGAGTATGAATTAAGAAAGAAAATTGCAGATGCTATACAAAATGATGTCGACAGAGTATTTTCTGAAAAATTACAGTTATTTAATCATGATTTCTATTATGAGATTCTTTTTCCACTTATCGTGTTAGAAATGAACTATAAAATGAAATCTGAAGAATCTTTAGCTGCGGGATTGGGTGATTCTAATGAATATCTCATTTTAGTAAATCCTCTTCGAGAAGCTATATATTGGTACATACATAGGGTGCTCATATCCGATAGGAAGATTTCGTTTTCAAAGAAAAGATATGTTCCTAGTTTAGGTGAAGAATATTCATTTGTTGAGTATGTATTACAATTGCACGACGAATTTAAGCGGGGAGAGCAAATAAGAGAAATACGTGATTGCGCTTCAAAGGTAATGATAAAACCTGAAGATGATAATACATATGGTTTCTATTTTCCTGTTATTTCAGAAAAATATCATAAAGAATTATTATATTATTATGGTTTAGATGATACTTTGAATTTTGAGGTAGAAAAAGAAATATTTGTTGAATGTGAGAAATACTTGCATGATAAAATCAATGTGAAAGAGTTAATAAAACATCCTCAGAAGATTTATATTTTTTATAATATACTAAATAGAATGGCAAATGTTATTGATACTAAATATTTCGAGTTGTGTAAGAAACGTGTAATGTCAGACTTAAATAAGATATCGTCGTCTTCACTTAGAAGCTTAGATGATAATACGAATAAAGTGATTATTGGGAGCAAAGATGAGTTGGCCACATTTTTGGCATTGCTTTATTATCTGAGTAGGCTTTGTATGCAGAAGTATATGTTGGCTTCGTCGACTATGGTGGGTGAATTGGAATATGTATGTCAGTATGATCTCGTCAAAATATTAGCATTAGGGAGGCAAATAGGAATCTCGAGAGATTCTGTAATGAGTTATATAGATTATTTTTCGATGGATGTTAACGTGACAAGTGGAAATTTTACTGAATTTCCCCTGTTAAAATTTAAGAATAAAATTATCTGGATACCAAGCTCCATAGTATTGAATGATTTTCAATTCTCGATAGTAAATGGACATTACTACAAAGGAATACGTTTCGAGAATAAGGATGAGACGGTTTCTCAGTCAATAATTGATTATATTGTTAATCATGTGAATAAATATTCGAATATTCTTTATAATACAAATTATGTTTATTCAGTACCTAATGAGACATTTAAGGGAAAGCCCCTTAATAGTGATATTGATGTTGCAATGTATGATAAAATAGGCAAAAAGTTGCTAATTATTGAATGTAAATGGAAGGAAAATGTATATCAAAACCGTGAGAATTATATAAAAATTGAAGATGCCTTAAAAAAAATATATGATAATCAATTGGAAAAACATCAAACCTATCTTGAAAGAGATATTAATAGACTAAATGAGCTATTTGATAATCAGATTGACTTTACAAGGGAAGGAGACGTTGATACCTTATATCTTTTTGTTGATAAAAGGATACAGTATCATGATAATGGAACAAATCGGCATGTCATTCCAATTTTTATGCTTGCTTATTTATTTGAAAATAATTCATCTAAGAGGCAATTAATATTAAGTGATGTGTTCTCGGAAATACGGGAAATGAAAAGTAGGGTGAGATATGAAAGAATTAAACTAAAAGAACCAGTACATCTTGGGGAAATAACAGTTATATAAAGTTGATGACCCATGGATATAAGTTATTTTGATTCGGTAGATTTCAGCTTGCAGTAATAATGTAATCATAGTAAACATACTAGTTCAATTCTTGGGGGATGCTTCATACTGGTCCATGGTACTGAATTAGTAATATATAGTAACACTTAATCAAAGAAGAAAACGCTGACAAGGAGGTAACATGGGAGAGATTGTTGGACTATGTATTGGAAGTTATGAATTTTTATCACGCAAAAATACTTTTGGTGATTTATTATCAATTTTTAGTCAAGATGATTTGACGATAGAAGAAGTATTTGACAAAGAACTAGATGAAAGTATTACTAGACGATATTTTACTACGACTGTTAATAATGCAAAAATGTGTTTAGATGTAATGGGACATACAACTCTAAAGGCAAAAAGTTTATTTGAATACCATAAGAAGAATTATTTAGACTACTTAGAAGAAGATTTTGATGATGAAGTCGATAGTGACAATATTGAAAGAAAGTATACCTTTGAAAATTGGGCCCGAGCAGTAAAAAAGTATTCTTCAATATTAGCGTCCGATATTTATGAGAATGGTGATTATATATCATTAGAGAAATGCAGGGGAGAGAACAATTCTCTGTGCGAGAAAATAGTATTAGACTCATTACCACATTGTAAGGATGATACATATTTTGGCATTGATTTCTATTATTTAGATGAAGAAATAGGATCACCGTGGGATGTATTTCGTATTATTTTAGAAGCATTTAAATCGGAAGACATAATTACTCTTGATTATACAAATCTATTTGAGGGTGGATGGTGTGATGAGGTTCCAGAGGAAAAAGAGTATTTAGTATCTAAGACAGTTATACTTACAGAAGGTAGTACAGATGCAAGAGTTATATCTGAAGCAATGAAATTGTTGTATCCTCACATGGTAAAGTTTTATTCTTTTATTGATTTTTCAACTTATGTTGTGCAGGGAAGTACAAATTACTTAACGCATTATTTAAAAGCATTTATTGCTGCTGGAATCAGGAATAGAATTATTGCATTATATGATAATGATTCAGCTGGTTTAAGTGAAATAAAAGTTTTAAAAAATATTCCAATTCCATCAAATGTAAGAATTATGCACTTGCCAGATTTAGAAATGTGTCTCCATTATCCAACTATTGGACCGGGAGGAAGTTCAATAGACAATATTAATGGTCGTGCTTGCTCAATAGAAATGTTTCTTGGTAAGGATATTCTGAAAAAAAGTGGAGAATACGAGCCTGTTCGTTGGAAATCCTATATTGATAAAGTAGATGCATATCAAGGTGAAATAGTTTCTAAATCAGAAGTGTTGAAACAGTTTAAATTGAAGGTTAAAAGAAGTCAGGATCAACTTGTTTTAGATGAATGGGAAGAGTGCGATTTGCTACTTAGGGAAATTTTTGCTGCTTTTGAAAAGTAACCGCTTAATTTTTAGGTATGATAGAAAAAATCCCCGACTACTTTTCAGTAGCCGGAGCACCTTGACAATTCACATATGATTGATTTGATTCGTTTGCACGACGTTTGATTTCAGCTTTGACGGTTTCGTTCCATGGCGCCAGAAGTTCTAATTCATCATCACTCATCCTATCATCAGGCAGTTTTTCCAGCAGATAGGTAAGATATTGATAGACGTTTACTCCATTGGCTTTTGCCATTTCTACTATTGTGTACACGATGGCACTGGCCTGGGCTCCGTTTGGTGTATCGCAGAACAGCCAATTTTTACGGCCTACTGTAAACGGGCGGATCGCATTTTCGCTGAGATTATTAGAAAAACTGCAGCGGCCATCTTCCAGATAGGTGGAAAGATAGGATCGGCAGTTCTGAATGTAGGTGACAGCTTTATCCATTCTGCTTCCACGGGTAGGGCTCTGCTGATCAAGCCACGACAAAAAGCCTTCTACTACCGGCTTTTCTTTTTCAAGACGCGCCTTTTTGATAGCATCGAAGGAAGAATACTTTGATCTGATCACATCTTCCAGATGGAAGAGCTGGTTAATGTACAGCATTCCCTGTACGGATGGCTGGGTATAATCCAGAGCCTTTCCCTTAGGGATGGCATCTGTCAGATATCTTCTGCAGTGTGCCTTATCCAAGTACTCGAATAAGGCACACTGCAGACGTCGCTTCTATGATGCGTTAGAAGTCATCCCGAAAGCGCATCAGAAAGAATCTATCCTGCATCTGTTTATAAAACAGATACAAGCCATTTACCGGGAAGAAGGAAAACTAGCAGGTCTTTCATCAGAAGAAAGGCTTGCCCAGCGTCAACTGGTGGTGAAACCACTAGTGGATGCTTTCTTTGCGTACCTAAAACAAAATGAGACTAAAGCTCCAAAAAGCGGAAAAACAAGGGAAACTTTTACCTACGCTTTAAATCAGAAACGGTATCTTAGAGTGTTTCTGGACGATGGTGATCTTCCAATCGATAATAACGCCAGTGAACGTGCAATCCGAGGTTTCTGTATTGTAAAGAAGAACTGGGAGATGATTGATACGATCAACGAAGCAACAAGTTCAGCAATCATCTATAGTATCGCAGAAACAGCAAAAGCGAATAATCTGAAGCCTTTTGATTATTTTGAATATCTGCTGACAGAAATCCCAAAGCATGCAGAGGATAAAAACACTGACTTTTTAACGGAATTTCTTCCATGGTCTAAGTCTTTACTCGAACATATCCGGAAGTCTAAGAAAGCAGTTGAAAAATGATATGGCCGCTGAAAGCGGCCTAATATTTTGCAAATTATGCTTAAACGGAATGCCAGTTCCGCTACTGCGGAACGGCCATTCCATTTTTAACGGTACGAAGTACCGCTAGATGATATCATTCCGTTTCACGCATATTTATACCGTTCATCTCCAAACGATATGTATGATGTTTATCTGTGATACGTGTAAGGCATGCATCAGCGTAGGTGTTATCGGCAAACATATCAAACCATGTACTGACTGGAAATTGTGAGATAACTACAGTTGATTTTCTTCCATCCCTGGTATCAAGGACTTCAAAGAGATCCCGACATTTATCAAGGGCGAGATCCATAAGACCGAAATCATCGATCACAAGCAGATCCAGTTTGGTCAGTTTATTCAGGTAATCCAAATTTGTGGATTTGATGCGTGCCTGTTCCATTTCACTCATAAGGGTGTTTGCCTTTATATACTTTACACTTTTAGACTGCTTCATTGCAGTTACGCAAAAAGCATTGATAAGATAAGTTTTTCCGCTGGCAGAAGAGCCTGTTACAATGAGATTTTTTCCTTCCTCTATCCAATGGCAGGTGCTCAGCCGTTCTATTGTCTGGGTGTCAAGCTGACGTTCCGGACGGTAAATGGTTTCGTCAAGATCTGCCGCCGGGTATCGCAGATGCGCTTCTTTCATTAGACGATTAAAACGTTTATCTGCCCGTGCCTGCCACTCTGCATCAACCATTGCTGTCATGCGTTCCATAAAAGTGTTCAGATCTGCATTGGGATCTTTCAACTGTTCTTCCAGGATATGTGCCATTTCTGGAACACGGAAACTCTTCAGACGCATGATCAGAGCCTGTTCCTGAGGCGTTAATGTAATGTCATGGGATGAACTCATTTGTATGCCTCCTTTCCGCGGATATTTGTATGGGAAGGAAGTTTTCCGGTTCCGTTCATACCGCTGTTGGAATGATTGTTCCGGACCATGCCAAGTGCTTTCTTGAAATAAGAATACTTGCAGGCATTGGCTTCTACGCATTTCTCAGCAGCCTTCTGAACCAGTCTGTGTGGAACATCCTTACAGGAATGGAGTACACCGGCACAGCTGTTGTATGCCTGTTCCTCATGTTTGGGACTGCGGAGTATCCTGTCAATAAGAGTTACCATAGCCTCTCCATAAACAGATGCCCACCGTCTGTAATAAGCTCCGTCATGTGCATTCACTTCTTTATAATACAGGTGTTCTGGAGGCATATGATTGTCATCTGTAATGTAAAGAGGAAAATCACGGTAAGATCTTGG
>NZ_QUJX01000002.1:0-417 GCF_003480785.1 Ruminococcus sp. AM26-12LB
TTGTCAACCATAAATTTCAATTTTTTTAGATTTTCCTGGAAGTTTATTTTTATAGGACAATTTCTTTTCTGCTATCATTCATCCATTATGCTATTATCTTCCTGTTTATTATTTTATATGTGTTGTTTTTTATAATAAGACTCTTCGCTGGATGGCGCTACGCCGGTCGCATTTTCAATGCGGGAATATGCAGGGGGAAGGCCATCTCAGAGTTCCGTAGCCCGAAGGCAATGCCATTTAGTTAGAACATAGTATTCCAAAAGATTGCAATGTATGGTAAAAAAGAATTATACATTGCAATCTTTTTTTATACAAAAGGAGGCTCGCTTATGAACTCTACTTTTGCTTCCAGTTATGAATTGCTCCTGTCTGCTATTTCTGAATTAGAACTTCAGAAGGATTCTTTTGTCCTTCACC